>JBAYIN010000007.1 GCA_041665585.1 Patescibacteria group bacterium
CCAAGGCGGCTGCCGACAAGACGAAGAGTGCGACAAACAGCGACCCGAGATTGCGTGTCACGCGCTCAAGGAAAGAGATAGATTTTGGAGACATTGGGAATGGGTTATTTTTTATTGAGGAAAGTTTAACGGAGAGTTCTGGAAAAAGAAAACTCAATTTTCAAAGCATCTGTGTGAGCTCAGTTTTGTGAAGGTTAGCAACTACGCGCGCGCGAATTTTTTGCTCCAGCTCAGTCGCCTGCTCCGGCAACGCAAAATTATTTTTTTCGAGTCGCTGCAAAATTTCATCCAGCACACAATAATTCGCACCCAGCTCGGATTCGTCAGTCTGACCGGGAGTGAGCTCGGCGGTCGGCGCACGGGAAATTATTTCAAGTGGAATTTCAAGCTCGTGCGCAAGCGCAAAAACCTCTGTTTTGAAGAGATTTCCGAGCACTTCAACATCCGCTGCGAAATCGCCGAATTTCGTGCCGTAGCCGAGCAAAATCTCGGAGCGATTCGAGGTGCCGAGCACGAGAGCGTTTTCAGAATTCGCGAAATTGTAAAGCGCAGTCATGCGAATGCGTGGCGCGAGATTGATTTCGGCTAAATGGTTTTGTGTCCACGGCGGCGAGAATTTTTCAATGATTGCGCCAATTTCAAATTCTAAAGTTCGGACACCGAATTGCTCCGCCAATTTTTCGGCGAGCATTTTGGATTCAGCCGAGCTCACATTTCGCCGCGGCAGAATCAAGCCGAAAACATTTTCCGCGCCGAGCGCATGCACCGCGAGCGCAAGCGTGACAGCCGAATCGACTCCGCCCGACAGCCCGACGACCGCGCGCGTAAATCCCCGAGCGGCGAAAAATTTCTGTAACTTCGAAATCAAGATTTTGGAATTCGACATTTTAATATTGAGTTTTAGACTTTAAATTTAGCCATTTTTGAAAAGGAACGAGACAAGCTTTGCGCCCAAGTTGTTTCTTGACGGGCGAATTTTTTTGGATTTTATCGGAAATGAAATCGTAAATTTCTGCATCAGCGAAACCAATCGCTGCCGCATCGCGGCGCGTCGCGCCAAAATAAATGTGTGGAATCCGCGCCCAACAAATCGCGGCGAGACACATCGGGCACGGCTCACAGCTGGAATAAATCTCGCAGTCAGAAAGGTCGAAGCGTTTTAATTCTTTCGCGGCAGCACGAATCGCCTGCATCTCAGCGTGGCAAGTCGGGTCGGAGTTTTTAATAACTTCGTTGTGCGCCCGAGCGACAATCTCGCCAGCGCGAATAATCACCGCACCAAATGGTCCGCCGTCTTTGCGGCGCAAACCTTTTTCTGCCTCGGCAACCGCGATTGACATGAAATCTTTCACGGAAAGTATTTTAGCCTGATTTGACTTTTAGATTTTTTGTTCTAAAATTAAGCACCTTTTAATCCTAAAAATATGGAAACTCCTCGGTCTTTATCACTTTCAAATCGCTTCAAAAAAATTGTCGATTCCATTCGCGACCAGCTAAGCGGCACTATCAGCTCTCAAAAATTCGAGCACAGCCAGCCAATTCCTCACGAAATTATTGTCAGAGAACGGCGGACTGGCAAGCTGGATTTGCGATTGTCTTTTAAGAATCCGAGTGGAGAAAAAATTACGGCTTTACAAGTTGCAATAGATCGAAGCACTACAGGCGATAAATTTACCGAAATTAGGTTTCCGCAACCGAGCAACACAAACCAAGTCAGATTTGCTCCTGATAAAAATTTAGGACCCATCACAGATGTCAGAATCGATAAAGTAAGTTATTTCCCTGAAAAAAATGATTTTTATGGGTTGGAAGAACAACAATCAGCGTAAAGATAGAATTTTCGAATTTTTTATCCGTCTCATTTTTAACCTATTTTTAACCCCGGAATTAATTCCGGGGTTAGGAGTGCTGGCGACAGCATCAGGTGACGACTCCCGCAAGTTCAATTAACCCACTACTTTGCACCGGCACGATTTTAGAAAATCCACTCAACGACTTAATGGCTTAAAGACTTAGCGACTTAATGACCCTCCGAACCTAGTGACCAATGACCTCGAACCAAATGAATATTTATAAGTTTCGAGATGTGGATTTAATTTAGCGTTCCCCTCTTCCACGATCCATTTCATCTAATTGTCGCGAAACTTCCGCTTTCGCCGCTGCTTCCGGATCACTCGCGCCTGCTTCCATCTCGTCTAATTTCTCAGCCGTCACATAGATCGCACGCGGCTTCGCTCCGTCCGCCGGTCCGACGAATCCGCGTTCCTCGAGTAAATCAATCATGCGCGCTGCGCGCGCATAACCGAGTGAAAGCCGGCGTTGCAAAAGTGAGGCTGAAGCGCGACCAGTCTCGACGACGACACGCGCCGCCTGGCGAATGATGTCTTCATCGCTGCCGCCCGGCTTCTGATCAGCTGAAGAATTTTTGACGCCCGGCAAAACGACACCGGCATTTTTTTGTGAATCGGTAATCTCGTCATTGTATTCCGGCTCTTCGTCGAGATTGAGCTTGATGGCGTTCGTCACTTTGCGCACTTCGTCGGTCGAGATGAAAGCCCCCTGAATACGCACCGGCTTCGACTCTCCCGGCGGGATGAAAAGCATGTCACCCTGTCCGAGCAAATCCTCCGCACCAACTCCATCGAGAATTGTCTTGGAGTCCACGCCGGAAGTGACGGCGAAAGAAAGTCGCGTTGGGATATTCGCCTTGATGACACCGGTGATGACATTCACCGACGGTCGTTGTGTCGCGAGAATGAGATGGATGCCGACGGCACGCGCCATTTGCGCGAGTCGCATGATTGCGCCCTCGACTTCCTTCTGCGCGACCATCATGAGGTCCGCCAACTCATCAATCACAATTACGATGTACGGCATTTTTTCCGGTGGTTTCGTCGCGTTGTATTCTTTGATGTTACGGACTTTCGCTTTGGAGAGTTCGATGTAACGACGCGTCATTTCGCCGACCGCCCACTTGAGCGCGGAGATTGTTTTCTCTGGATCATTAATTACCGGCGTCAGCAAATGCGGAATGCCGTTATATGGAACCAATTCAACGCGTTTCGGATCGACGAGAATCAGACGCAAATCATTCGGCGAATTTTGGTAAATCAGTGAAAGCAGGAAAGTATTGATTCCGACGGATTTACCGGAGCCGGTCGCACCAGCGACGAGCAGATGCGGCATGTCGGCGAGATCGGCAATGCGCGCGTTGCCCGAAACATCGCGCCCGAGCACGACACGCAGATTCGATTTGATTTTGGAAAATTGATCGGACAGCAAAAGTTCTTTGAGGCGCACCAAAGTGCGTTTGTCATTTGGAATCTCGATGCCGACTAAACTTTTGCCGGGAATCGGCGCCTCGATACGCAGACTTTTGGCAGCCAAAGCCAAAGCCAAATCGTGTTTCAATCCCACAATCTTGGAAAGCTTGACTCCTTCGGACGGCTTCAAGGTGTACTGCATCACGGTCGGTCCGACATTCACATCAAACATTTCGACCTCGATGCCAAACTGCGATAATTTTTGGCGAATGACCTCCGCCTGACGCCGCAGCAAAACCTCATCGACTGAAGCTGATTTCGCCGCTTCGTCGAGCAAGTCGAGTGACGGCGGCGTCCACTCTGCGTCGGAAATTTTGGACTTTTCCGGCTTGAATTCAGCCGCCAGCTTGACCGCGCCCGGACGATTGATGCGAAACTCCGCCGTTTTGGAATCTTTTTTGGATTCTGAATCTTCAGCTTTTTCAAGTCTTTTAGATGATTTCTCCTCCGCTTCTTTCTGGAAATCGCGCACTTTCAAATTACCATTTTCGACTGGTTTTGCCGCCTCCTGACCGTAAATTAAATTACGGACGAACGAAAAAATATCACGGAAAGAGACACCAAAAGCGAGCAGAATGGAGATTAAAAATAAAGCGAAGAGAATGATCTTGGCGCCGATGTCCGCGAAAGTCGCGCGCAAAAAAACTGACATGACGAAGCCGACAATTCCGCCGTATTCCGGCGCAGCCGAAAGCATTTCATTCGGCAAAGTCGAGAGATGGACGATGCCGAGACTCGTCGCGACGAGCAGCACGATGCCGAAGATGCGGGTGAAATTAAATTGGATTGTCTTCGAAGCGACGAGTGCGCCACTGACTACGAAAAAAATGATTGGCACGAAATTGATTCCAATCCCAAAAAGTCCCCGAAAACTCATGACCCACCACTGCCCGAATTGACCGATGCCGCCACCGAGCGAGAGATAAGTGAGAACGCCAAGTACGAAATAAATTATCGCCCAAATGTCGCGCGCGATGCGCGAATCAACTTCGAGCTTGAGTGAAGTTTTGGAAGCGGAGGAAAAGATTTTTTTGAAAATGGAAGAGCGCGAACGGCGGACTGGTGTCGCAGCATACGAGCGACGACGAGTTGAACGGCGGCGAGAGCGGCGAATAACCAAAGGAATTTAAGATTTAAGATTTAAGATTGAAAATTGAAGACTTTGACCACCCAACAATCTTCAAAGCTCTTAATAATCCTTACAATCATAACACTTCAATCTTTCTTTCGCATTTTAACACTAAGGTGACCGTTCCATGCTTCATGCTTCATGTTCATTGCTTTTTGGGCTTATTTTTGCTAAAATAACCTGATTTAAAAATAAAAAATCAATGGGTTTCTTCATCCGCTTTATCGCGCGCTTCTGGGAAGTTTTTGTGATTGCCGGAGTCGCGCTTTTCGAATTCGCGCGCGGCTGGCTGACTTGGGAAAGAATCCAAGGTTGGTGGAATTGGTATGTCAGTGCGCCCGGCTGGTGGAATCACACCATCACGATTTTTGTTTTCGTGACAACAGCCTGGTTCATCTGGGACATCGTGAAGTATTCCGTCCGCCTCGCCTACCAGTTGCAATGGGCGCGCGGTTTGGTCTGCCTGAAAGTGACACAACCGCGGCAAGAAACTCACAAAGACCGCGAAGAAGCGACTGAAAAAGATTTCCGCGAAAAAATCGGCGTGATGGAGCAACTCTACCGCGCACTCCACGAAATCAGTGAAATGAACCTCGGCAACATTATTCGCTCAGCAATCTTCGGAACTGATCTCGTGAGCTTCGAATTTTTTTACGAAAAAGACAAAATTAATTTTTATGTCATCACAAATAAATATTATGCGGGCGTCGTCGAAAAACAGATTACGAGTTTTTATCCCGACGCCTATGTCGAGCCGATGAAAGAATTGCCCGAGCCGGCACCAAAGAAATCCCACGCGAAGTGCTTTTTCTTTTACCAGAAAATGCCGAGCTGGCGACCATTCAAAACTTACAAAGTCGTCGAAAATGACCCGCTCAATTCGCTGACCAATGTTTTGTCAAAATTGAGAACTGAAGATCGCGCGAGCGTGCAGCTCGTCATCCGTCCACGCAAAGGCAGCCACCTAATCGGCGGCTGGCAAAAATCCGCACGCAAAGCTCTAAACCGTGAACTGCTCAAGAAGAAGAAAAGTATCGGCATCCCCGGTCTCGGTTGGCTGGTTTCGCTGATCAAAGTATTCGTGCTCGGCAATGACGCCGCCATCAGTGAACTCGGCACGAATCAGCCCGGCGCGAGCGGCGGCGATCCATTCACTGTCCGCGATCAAGCCACTGACGAAAGCTTGAAACAGGCTGGTGAAAAAATCGCGCAACCGGCCTTCGACACGCTGATTCGCATCGTCGGCGCGAGCGACAGCGAAGCTGCAGCCGAGCAAATCACGAATGGACTCGCGACGGCTTTCGGCATGTACAAAAATGAATATCTGAATTGGCTGCAAAATCGCCGCATGATTTTCCTAGATTTTTTGAATGACGGCTGGATGCTGTTTAATTTCCGCAAAAGATTACCGGCGCAGGGCGTCTGGCCCATCACGGAAAAAGAATGCCTGCTTGTGCCAACTGAACTCGCGAGCATTTTTCATTTCCCGACGAGCCGCTATAATTTCACGCCACTGATCGAATGGCTGAAATACAAGATTCTGCCACCGCCGGTGAATTTGCCGAAGAAAGAAGACGCGCCGCTCTTGATCGGTCTGAATAAATATCGCGGCGAAACGAAAGAAGTGCGCATCAAACCGGACGACCGCACGCGCCACTTTTATATGATTGGAAAATCCGGTTCAGGTAAATCCGCTTTGATTTCTTACATGGCGCGTCAGGACATCGCGAATGGCGATGGTGTCGGCGTCGTCGATCCGCACGGTGATTTGATCGAAGACATTTTGAAATACATTCCGAAAGAACGCGCGAAGGATGTCATCATCTTCAACCCCGCCGACCTCGAACGACCGATGGGGCTCAATTTGCTCGAAGCGAAAACGGCGGAAGAAAAAGATTTCGCCTCGCTTTCCGCGATGCAAATTTTTATCAAGCTTTTCGGCAGCGAAATTTTTGGACCGCGCATCCAGCATTATTTCAGAAATGGCTGCCTCACGCTCATGGACGACGAAGAAGAGGGCGCGACTCTAATCGACCTCCCCCGCCTCTTCACCGACGACGAATTCAGTCAGTACAAAATCTCGAAAATTAAAAATCCGGTCGTCCGCAGCTTCTGGGATCGGGAAATGGCGAAGACCGGCGCGCGCGAAAAAGAGGAAATGATTCCGTATTTCTCGGCGAAATTCGGACCCTTCATCACGAACACGATGATGCGCAACATCATCGGTCAGAAACATTCGGCTTTTGATTTCCGCAAAGTCATGGACGAGAAAAAAATTATTCTCGTGAACTTGTCGAAGGGTGCAGTCGGCGACATCAACGCGCAGCTACTCGGACTCATCATCGTGAATAAATTGCAGATGGCGGCGATGAGTCGCGTCGATGTACCGGAAGAAGAGCGGCCAAATTTCTGGCTGTATGTCGATGAATTTCAAAATTTCGCGACCGATGCTTTTGCGACGATTCTCTCCGAAGCGCGTAAATATCACCTCGGACTCATCATCGCGCACCAATACATCGGTCAGCTCACGCACCAGAGCGGTCCCGAGGGTGGCTCACGCGAAGATCCAACTATTCGCGACGCTGTCTTCGGTAATGTGGGCACGATGATGAACTTCAAAATCGGTGCTGCCGACGCGGAATACATGGCGAAAGAATACGCGCCACTTTTGAGTGATCAAGATGTCATCAACATCGCGAATTATTCGGCGTACATCAAATTGAACATCGACAACACGACGAGCCGACCATTTTCGATGTCGACTGTCTGGGACGAGACAGGTAAAAATGAAAAAGTCGCCGGACTAATCAAAGAATATTCGCGCTTGAAATATGGACGCAAACGCGAATTCGTCGATCAGGAAATTTCGGCGCGCATCGGCATCGACCTCGAAGCGCAACTCGCGAATGTCAAAGACAAGGCTTTCGCGAAATTGCCGGACGAGCTCGAGCAACCACCACTCGCCGGGGCACCCGTCGAGGCAATTGATAAACAAAAAGTCGCAGCCATGGAACAAGCGCTCATCGCAAAAACAGCGAGAGAAAAAACTACGAATGGAGATGGAGATAAAAACAACCTGACTAAATGATTGAGTTTGATAGAAGCAGCCGTGACAAACTCAGTCACGAGCAAATTCGCAGTGCAATCACAGCTTGTCTGACCTTGCCGAGTCAAATAAAACCAAACAATCCAAACCAAAACTTACCGCAAAAATTAGGCTTATTTTTAGCCGAAAAAGACTGCATTCAAAAAATTGATGTGTGGAGAAATTCTTGGGGTTGCAAATATGGAAACAACAAAATTTCGATAAATGAGCTCCCAATGCCAACCGAACAGTACAATTATTATATTTTTCGCTTAGGAAAAAACAGCGCAACTGGGGAAAATTTATTTCCAAAACCAGGAGATGAAACTGACCAATATAGATTTCTGCATGAAACCAGCCACGCCTACCAAAAATATTTGATGCAACAAGAATCTCCTGTAGAGCCAACAAAATGGTACGAAAAAGTATTGAGCGGAGAAATTGTTTCAGAGCTCGGAATTTTATTTGAATTCTGTTATCAAAAAAGAACACAAAATCCGGAAAGAGGCTTATCGACTTGGGGCAATGTCCCAGACTACAACGCTGTCAGACATGCCGCTTCGCGAAATGCCGTGCGTGCAATAGAAGACGCAAACGAGCTGATTACGATGACTCTATGGCATCCCGAATATCTGAAAACATTTCTAGACTATGTCGCCGGAAAAATCCCAGGATACGGGGAGCAAAATTTGAAACAAGATGGACTGATAAAAATTACAGACTCTGAGAGAAACATACTCGATGAATTGATTGAGCGGTACATCACAGAAATGCGTTCAAGCCTCAACTCGCGCTAATTCATCATTGCGGAAAATTCGGCGAAAGCGAGTTAAAATTCCGGCGTGAAAAACTTTCTAATTTTCATCTGGCAACTTCCCCGCAATCTTTTGCGCGGATTGATTTGGCTTTATCAGAAAACACTCTCACCCGATCACTCCTGGCTGCGCGTTTTTTTTCCGCACGGTTACTGTCGCTTCCAGCCGAGCTGCTCTGAGTACGGGAAAATTGCGCTGAAAAAATACGGCGTGATTCGCGCCCTACCGAAAATCATTTGGCGAATTTTGCGCTGCAATCCCTGGAACGAAGGCGGACACGATGAACCGTAATAGAAAGTACCAAGCTCCAATATCCAAATACCAAATAAATTCCAAGCACCAAATTACAGTCTTATTTGTTTGGAGTTTGGAATTTGATTTTTGGAATTTTTATTTAGCAGGCAAAATTAAATTAGAGCCTGAGTGGTACTCGCAAGCAAAATTCGTTTCCGCTAAAATTCCCTACGATGCAAATTCTACCGACTTGGGATCTGTTTATCATCGTTTTCTTCGCCATCGTAGTGGCATATTCTTTCATCGTCGGTCGGAATTCCACGCTCAAAATCATCATCGCGACCTACATCGCGACGCTCACCGCCGACGGCTTCGGCAATTTACTCGACACCTTCGTGCTGTCCGATCCGAATTTTGTGTTGAATGTCGGCAATTTCGGTCCAAGTGTTTTGGTCGTTTCCAAAATTTTGCTTTTCGTACTTGTCATTCTGCTCATCACAGTCCGCGGCAGCTTCTTCGTGGCGATGGATTACGAGCGCTCGATGATTCTGAATCTCACGACCACCGGCGCATTTGGTTTTCTCTCGGCTGGTCTCATCGTTTCGACTATTTTGGTCTATATTTCCGGCGGCGTTTTCGTCGGTACGGCGACGACAACCTTCGGCGTCGACATCACGACTGGCTCGACCTTGGCGAAATTAATGACGGAAAACTACAACATTTGGTTTTCACTGCCAGCAGTCGCCTTCGTCATCATGAGCTTCGTCGGCGGAGACAAAGACGAAGTCGAAGTCATTGAATAATTTCAAATTGAAAATTTAATATTTAATATTTTTTGAATGCGTTTTTCGGGGAAAATTATCCCGGGTCGCGGTATCGGTCGGACGCTTGGTTTTCCGACTTTGAATTTTGAGCTGCCGGAAAATTTTCCAAGCGAGTCGGGCGTGTTCGCTGCCCGCCTTTTTCTGGACGAAAAAGTCTGGCCGGCGATTTTATTTTTCGGCAAGCGCGCAACTTTTGACGACGAAAAAACGCTCGAGATTCATGTTCTGACGAAATTCACTGAATCACCGCCGGAAGCCGCATTCGAGATTTTGGCGAAAATTCGTGCAGGACGAAAATTTGATTCAGCGGAAGAACTGAAAAAACAGATTGAAAAAGATTGTGCGACTGCACGCGAAATTTTAGGTATATCACATTAACCCACGAGACCTGCCTGCCGGTAGGCAAGGTATCTCGTGAATTAACTTCCCCAGGACAAACACCAACTCAAATATCAAATCAAGCCCAAAGTTAAATGCCAAAATATTTGCAATTTGAACTTGATTAAATCTTTGGATTTTAGAATTTGGCATTTGTTGCTAAATTTAAAATTAGAAATTCGGTAAAATCATTCTGTGCTCGCTAAAATTAAAAATTTAATTTCGCCAACTAATCCCCTGCGCCTAACATGGCATTTTTTGTGGGGCGTCGGCGCGGCGGTTTTTTACGGATTTCCTGCGAAGAAAATCACGGTCATCGGCATCACGGGCACGAATGGTAAAACCACCACAGCGAATCTCGTCGCGCGAATCCTCGAAGCAAATGGTGAGCGCGTCGCGCTCGCGACGACGATTAATTTTTGGCTCGGCGATAAGAAGTGGGACAACCTGACGAAAATGACTTCGCTCGGTCGCGGCGGCGTGCAGAAATTTTTGCGCCGAGCGGTCGAGGCGAATTGCAGCTACGCCGTGATCGAAGTTTCGAGTCATGCGCTGACGCAAAATCGTGTCTGGGGCGTAAATTTCAGCGCCGCGATTTTGACCAACATCACACACGATCACCTCGACTTCCACGGCAATTTTGAAAATTATGCCGCGGCGAAAGAGCAGCTTTTTTGGCGGCTGGCGCAAGATCAAACGAGTGGTGAAAAAATCGCCATCCTGCCAGCGGAAGACCCGAGTGTCGAACGATTTTTACGCATTCCGGAAATCGGCATCGTCACCTTCGGACTGAAAAAGGGTGACCTGCGTGCCGAGAATCTCACCGTGCGCGAAAATTCGCAGACTTTCGATGTCATCGGCATGGAAGAAAAATTCGCAATCAAGACCAAACTTTTGGGTAATTTCAATGTCGCGAATATTCTCGCCGCGAGCGCGCTCGCCCTCGCCTTGAAAATTCGACCGACAATTATCCGCAAAGTTTTTCGCAATCTGAAGCCACTGCCGGGACGACTCGAGACCGTCGAGGCCGGACAAAATTTCCGCGTCGTCGTCGACTTCGCGCACACGCCCGACGCGCTCGAGAAATTGCTGCGGACATTTCGCGCGGTCACACCCGGGAAATTATGGCTCGTCTTCGGCGCGACCGGCGATCGCGATCGCACGAAGCGCCCCGTGATGGGCACACTCGCGAGCAAATTTGCGGATGAAATTGTTTTGACGAGCGACGATCCTTTCACTGAAAATCCGGAGAAAATTATTTTCGAAGTCCGCGAAGGCGTGACGCGTGAAGAAGGCGCGGGCTTCACGATCGAATCCGACCGAAAAAAGGCGATCCATTTCGCTCTGATGAACGCGGAGAAAGGCGACACGGTGCTGCTCGCTGGCAAAGGCTGCGAACAATTTCAAGTCATCGGCACGAAAAAAATTCCCTGGGACGATCGCGAGATTGCGCGCAAAATTCTAGAGAAACGCTTCGCGAAGCGACCGAAATCAAAGAGAATTTAGGTTACCCCCACCTAGCCCTGCCTACCGGCAGGCAGCCTCCCCCAAAGGGGAGGGATTTTTATTTAAGCTCCTGCAATGGAGAGAAATTTTCCATAACTAAAGTTAGCCCATCACTTAAGTTGTGAATTAACGGTTTTATAAATTAGTGGGAGAACTCTATTTCTATCCCCCTCCCTCTGGGAGGAGTTAGGGGAGGGTTCAAAATCCACCGGCAAAAAACGGCAGAATCGCGCTCGCTAAAAGGATGAGAGCCATGAACGCAACGAAGATTTTGTGAATAGTGGTTTTTTTCATTTTAAATTTTTAATAATTGCATCACCCATTTCTTTGGTAGAAACTTTTTGCTCGCCAGTGGTGCCGGTGAAAATATCACCCGTACGCAGACCTGATTCCAAAGTCGCGAGGATTGCTTGCTTAATCGCTTTTACCGCAGCCAATTCGCCGAAGGAAATATCGAGCATCATCGCCGCCGAACCAATTTGCGCGATTGGATTCGCGATTCCCTGTCCCGCGATGTCCGGCGCACTGCCACCCATCGGCTCGAAGAGTCCGAACTTTTTCGCATTGATCGAAGCCGAAGCTTGCAGCCCGATCGAACCCGAAATCTGCGCCGCCTCGTCAGAAAGAATGTCGCCGAAAAGATTGCCAGCGAGGACGATGTCGAATCGCTGCGGACGAACGAGCAGCTGCATCGTCGCGTTGTCGATGTACAGATGCTCGAGCTCAATCTCAGGAAATTCTCGCGCGTGAACTTCCTCGACAATCTTGCGCCAAAATTGGGAAGTCGCGAGCACATTTGCCTTGTCGATGTTCGTCACTTTCTGACGCGATTTTTTGGCTAGTTCGAAAGCGACGCGCGCGATGCGCTCAACTTCATTTTTACGGTAAATCATCAAGTCGCTCGCGAAATCTGCGCCCCGCTCTTTCGCGCCGAAGTAAACATCGCCAGTCAATTCACGAATCACAGTGAAGCTGAAACCGTCGCCGATAATTTCCGGCTTGAGTGGTGAAGAATTGCGCAACATCGGCAGCACGCCTGCCGGACGAATATTCGCGAAAAGATCGAAGTGTTTGCGCAGCGGCAGCAGCGCGCCGACCTCTGGGCGTTTTTCCGGCGGCAACGCATTCCACTTCTCACCACCGACCGAGCCGAAGAGAATCGCGTCGGATTTTTCACAAGCTGCCAAAGTCTCAGCCGGCAGAGCCTCCCCGACCGCATCAATCGCCGCACCGCCGACTAATTGCTCATCGAATTCGAAACCAATTGAGAATTTCGCGCCGACTGCCTCCAGGACTTTCTTCGCCTCGACCATGACTTCGGGGCCGATACCGTCCCCTGGCAAAACTGCGATTTTGTAAGATTTTTGATTCATCACGCTAGATTCTAGCTTTTTTGAGTGCTTTTGGCGAGATGGGAAAAATCGACCAATCGCTTGACAAAACAAATTTAATTATTTACAATAACCTCCTTTTTCAATTTCCCATGCACTCATAGCTCGCGAAAAAAATCCTGCGTGGAAAGCTGCCTCTGAGTGCGGGGCAGCTTCCTGCTCAGGATTCTTGGTTTTCTGAGGACAAGCTTCGTTCTTTGAAATCTCGCGATCAAAATGGAGAGCAATCTGCTCGTGCATGATTGCTCGTATCCGCCACGGCGGATCGCGAGCCGTCTCGCTGGCAGATAATCTCTCCGTTTGAATCACCTTTAAAAAATAAAATCTTCCTAAAGTCCCCCTTTGCAAAGGGGGAAATCCCGCCTTGGCGGGATAGGGGGATTTATCAAAATTTCCTTTTTCCCTAGGCAGTCGGGCTACCATCATAGCGTCATTGCGAGTGAGGCAACGAACGAAGCAATCTCATGAAGATTGAGATTATCCCGAAGGGACCCCTTCGGGGCTTCGTCGCTCCGCTCCTCGTAATGACAGCTGTCTGGCAGTCGGGCTGTCTAGGGAAAATTAACTGAACTAAAAAAACTAAAAGGAGAAGCGTCTTGGCATTTAAGAAGAAACTAGTAATAGCTATATTCTCGTTAGGAGTGGCTGCCACCATAAGTTTGGCGGCAGGAAGTTTGTGGGAGTATTTCAACCCATCACAGCCATTGCCGGCTGAGATGGTTCACAACGAATAGACGGGCAACAACCAACAACTAACAATCACAGGGAGAAACGCTCATGTCATCAGAAGAAAAATCCTACTTCGTCAATCACAGCAGCAAAAAAACGTCTGCAGTCGCTTGCGACTGCGACCAACCTTTTTTCAACTACCTGGCCAAAAATGGCTGGGAGGAGGTCACAAAGGAGGATTACGAAACCCGTTTTGTTGAAGATGGTTGGACATTCATCCCGGAGCACAAGCTTCGTGCTGAGGCGATGCCAAAACCCGCCGAACCCAAGCCCGCCGAACCCGGGAATATTCGCCCCGCTGTTTTTTACTTCCAAAAAGTAGAAGAACCGAATAAATACATAACGGTGGAAGACGCAACGGAGGCCTCAAATTACAGGAACAACAGACACTGGAAGGAGGTCAGTGAGGCGGAGTTCCTTGAATTTGAGACTATCCTCGCCGAGAATGCCAGGGAACCAATCGACTGGGGCGAAACCCGCAGTTGGCTCGGGGTCCTCGGCGCGATCGGCGCACTGGTTGCGCTCATCCTGATTATCGTAATTGGGCTGAGATCTTCGCCCGACCTCACGGCGATCAAGTCCGACATTGAGGCCGCAAAAACCGACGCGGCAACGGCGAAAACTGACGCGGCAGCGGCGAAAACAACATCCGCCGCGGCACAGACCGCAGTCGGCGATTTAAAAACCGCGACCGCAAATGCCGAGAAAAAGCTCAACGACGAGCGCGACCGGATTGAGCAACGGATTGACCAATCCGCCACCGAGCAAACTCGGCTCAACCAGCGGCTCGATTACGCCGCGATTGAGCGCGGCAAGCTTGCCGACCGTCTCCAAAAAAATGAGGTCGGCATCAAAAAGGTCGCCGCCGAACAGAAAAAAACAGCAGACGAATTGAAAGCGGTCGCCAAAGGCGTCGCCGACAATTCGGAAAACATCGCCGCGACTGACGCCCGCGTCGATGAGGTCGAATCAGAGCTCGCCAATCAGCGGGCGGCTCTGCTCGAAGTTGCCGAGAGGACGAAGAAATTCGCCAACTCGGCGAAAGTAATAGACTCGAGGTGGCCTTTCACCAAGGCTCACCTTGAGTCTGACAAGGGCGTCTTCGACGCCCCGGTCTTCCCGGAATAAGTTCTTTCCGCCGGCTCGGCTGTGCAAAACTCGGCTGCAAAAACCGCAGTCGGCGGAACAAGAAAGGTGATTAAAACGGAGAAAGGGAGGCTCTACATTTGCTTAATCGCAGATGTCGGACGCCTCCCTTTTTTCCCTTGTCTATTTTTTATTTCAAAAGATTAATCAGCGACTGAGCTAATTGCTCGCGAGCATCTTGTCGAGCGAGATAATGTATTGTTCCATCGCGGCATCCATCGCATCAAATTCTTTCAATGTGATTTGGTCAGGGCTTTGGAGCTTGCTACTAATTTCGGTCAGACGATCAGCGATATTTGCTTGGATTAATCCATGTTTATTTTTGAGCGCCTCTGATTTCGTTAAAAATGTATCTAAAAGTTTTCCGCTTTTTTGCATTCGTTGAGCCAAAACTTCTTTTGTCGGTTTATTTTGTTCAGCCGTATTGATGGGAGTTTCGGTCGAACCACCTGCAATATCCTGCTTGTATGCTTCAAGCTGCTTACCAAGAGCATCTGAATTAATTCCATTTAAAGCTGCATCACCATTCTCCTGTCTTCGGGCTAATGTGTCTGGTCGCTCAATCTTGACTGGATCTGATTCAGGTTTCACCTCAGTCGTTTCTTCTTTGGGGTTAATATATTCGGCATATTTATCTTTGATGAACGACCAAGCTGCCGCGCCTCCCGCGCTAACCGACTCGAAAAATTTTCCAGTTGACGAATTTTTTGCCTCCTCTGTATCAATTTCCTTTTTAAGCTCATCAATCATTTTCTCCAATTCAGGCTTGCTGTTATTAGGAACATCACGGTCAACTACACCTCCGATAAAACCGTGCAAAGAGAAAGAATATGGCTTCTCCATACGAATCATTATGTCTATATCGTGACCTTTATATTGAGCTTCCATATGATAGGCCATGCTTTCAGCGTCGACCATCCACTCCGAAAAAGTTAGCCCTTGTAATGTAAATGGATCCTCGAGACTAGTTCCGCCGAGCTCCTTCACTCGCGCAAGCACACCTGCTTTACGCGCTTCCGCAAATTTTTCAAGTTTTTCTTGTGCAGCTTGCGCTTCTGGTGTAGCGACTGAGACCTCTGGCTTCACTGATTGCGACTCAGCTGCCGGCTTGGAGGATGGAGAAAAAACAGGCGCCTCTTCTCCAATTTTTGATTGAGCTTCCTGGTATTTTTGAGACGCAGGAGTTGACTCTGGTTCGTACAAATTAAACTTATTCAATTTTTCGATAATCTCTTCAAGAGCTGTTTTCATCCTGAGGTGACCACCGCTATCCAAAGTATGGTCTTTACCTTGATCATCTTTGAAATCAACGACTATTTGCTTGTCAAAACCAATTCCACCAAAAGTTTTCGCGCGGATATTCTTGAGCCCAAACTCAGCCTGAAATGAATCTAAAGCCTCCTTGAGTTGAGAATTTTGTTCAGGCGTTAATTTTCCATTGTCATCACCAAATATAATTTCAGGCGGTCTTGCTGGCTGAGTTTCAGGCTGGGTTTCAGGCTGAGTTTCAGGTGCTCGCGCTGCCGGATTTTTTGGCTCGGCTGCTTTTTCGGCTTTCACTGCCAAATCAATATTTTGCTTTTCCGTCTCGATTAAATTAGTTAAAACTAAAGTAGGAAAACCTTTAACTCTAGATGTTCCAAATCTCACATCGTGCGGAGATTTAGCTTCAATTCCAAAAGAAATTGCCCGACCTTCATATTCAATCGACAACCAATAATGGCGACCTTCATCAGTCCAATCATTGGCATTACTCAAGCCACCATTTCCTTCATCTGGCTCAAAAATTAAATCCGCAATAGAAATTGGAGCATCAAGTTTTTTACCACCAAGCTCAATCACACGCGCAAGCACGCCCGCTTTGTTTTTCTCCATTTCTGCTTCTAGCGCAGCTTCTTTTTCAGCTTGGGTTTTCGGATTTTCATCCGGCTTATTTTTCTCTGCGTTCTCTGCATTAATTTTTTGTCTGGCTTCTTCAATCATTTTTTCCAAACCAGCCTTATTGTCGCCTGGGACATCTGACGACTTTTTAGCTTCAGCTTCAGCTTGAAAACACAAGACATGCGGTGATTGAGTGTGAATGCCAAAGCAGATTTTGTCATCCTTATAATCGGTTGTGAACCAATAAATGTTATTAAAGATCCATTCGTGAACATTATCACGCCAAACATTACTACCATCATCTGGACTAAAAGTTAAGCCGGCGATGGAGACTGGAGCATCAAGCTTTTGTCCGCCAAGCTCTTGCACGCGAGCAAGCACGCCAGCTTTGTTTTTCTCCATTTCGGCTTGCAGTGCAGCTTCTTTTTCAGCTTGGGTTTTCGGAGCTTCCTCCGGCTTATTTTTCTTTGCGTTCTCTACATCAATTTCCTGTTTGACTGCCTCAATTGCTTTTTCCAATCCAGCCTTATTGGGGAGGACATCAGTGGTTTCAATAGAAGAAAAATTATGGCTATAACGCAAAACATGTGGCGGCGTGACACCAATTCCAATGGTAATTGAGTAACCTTTATATGCGCCGTTTCGCCAATATTCATATTCATTTTTATTCCAATCTTCGGCACCATTTAATCCTCCATTCCCAGGATGAATCTGTGGCGTGAAATTCAGACCAGCAATCGTAATTGGATCATCAAGATTTTTGCCGCCTAACTCTTGCACACGCGCAAGCACGCCCGCCTTGTTTTTCTCCATTTCGGCTTCTAGCGCAGCCTCTTTTTCAGCTTGGGTTTTAGGCTTTTCTGTCTTTGATCCTGATTGCGGCTCTGCTGAATTAGATTGCGATTCTCCTGATTTATTTTGCTTAGCCGGGTTGGCTGATTGCGCTTCACTTGTCTTTGGATTTTTTGTTCCATTCAAATCTGGCTGAGTCGCCGGAGCCTGTTCAGACTTTGCCCCAGACACGACTGGATTGACAGGAACTTCCGATTTTTGAGTCTTTTCATCATCTCCATTTTTATTTGCTGGAGAAACTTGTTCCTCGGCTACGGAATTACTTGTAGATTTGTTTGTAGATTCCTCTTTGAGGTGCTCATCAGATTTGTCCTTAGATTCATGATTCTCATCTTCGTCTTTCTTTTCATTTTTCTTTTCGCCCTGTTTCTCTAAAGATTGTGGCATTCCATCTGCCACAATAATCGTGCCATTCTCAACCCAAACAAATTGACCTGAATAAATATCCTTCGCATCGATTAATTTAGTCGGCTTCTTGCCTTCCGCGATTCGCGAGCTGCGATAATCGACCGGCGTATTCCAAACCAACTTGTCAGTCAGGCCTTGCGCGAGTGTGCCAAGCGTATCGCCGCGTTGGACGGGTCGCACCGGCAGAGCATCCGCCGTTTTTTTTAATTCTTCTTTCGTCGCGCCAGAAATTTTTTGCGCGAGTTCATTTTGAAGATCGCTGCTCCACTCTTTGCCTTGTTCTTTTTTTTCGGAACGCGGACCGCCGCCGCCTTCATTTTGTTTGTCATTTTTGACGGCAGCGCCGATTTCGGCAGTTTTATTGAAAGACATTTTGTTTTGATTAAGTTTAATTTTTTAGCCTAAATTTAGGCCTTCGGCGCATCCAATTTCGCCGCAGTCAAAATTTTTGTTTTGCCATCTTGGAGCGTCTGGCTGACTGGGACGACCTGATCCACTTTGGCAGTCAGGTCTTGCGCGACGGAACCGAGCTTCGCGCCGGACTGAACTACCTGCGGCGGCAATTTGTCCGCGACTTGATTTAATTTTTCTTGCGCCACCGCTGAAATTTTTTCAGCAGCTGCATCTTTTTTTTCTGCAATTTTTTGCACAGCCTTATCTTTCGCTTCAGTCGCAAGCACTGTTCCACGCGCTTTGGCATCCGCCAGGAGCGCTTCGCCCTCTTGTTTCCCAACCTCTTCGAGATTTTGACCGATTGCAGCGAAGGCAGATTTGAAAGACATTTTATTGGGGTTAATTTTTATTTTTAAATTTCGCCAGCTTGTTGTAAGGTGCGCAGAATCTCTTCCTCGTCGTAATCATCTTCGTCGTCATCTCCCGCGGAAGCTTTCAGTTTGTTGGCTTTCGCGACTGCCTGGAGCTGCGCGACACACTTCGTGTCAATCTCGGCGACACGCGCGGAGTGCGCATCGCGTTCCTGGCGCAATTCGCGTTCGCCATTTTTCAGAATCGCAGCGAGATCGTTTTTCGCCTGCTCGGAAAGCCGGTCGAAATTTGTGAGCCAAAACGACCGCTCGCCGTCCGAGATAACCTCGGCATCAGAGAGCAGGTTGTAAAGTTTTTTGGCATCGGTCGTTTTGGTTTTTACAGTCATATTTTATTTTGTTAGTGTGTAATGCGCCGTAGTTCGCCGTGGCGAACGAAGGCGTATGGTCTGCATTTTTAGTAAAGTTATCGCGTCATTTTACCATTTTTAGCCTGAAATTTCAATTACTGCTCGCGACCGCGAATCCATCGAAGGCGCGTGAACTCAGTGCCGCGCTCGCTGATTTGGACTGTGAAATCCTGACTCTGAAAGATTTTCCAAAAATAACATTACCGCCGGAAGATGGCGCGGCGTTCGAGGAAAACGCGCGGATCAAAGCGGAATTTTGCTGCGCACAAACAGGACTCCCCGCACTCGCCGACGATTCCGGCATCCTGGTCGAGGCACTGCCGGGCGAGCTCGGCGTGCAGACTGTCCGCTTTGGCGCGGGCGAAAACGCCAGTGACGAGGACTGGCTCGCGCATTTTTTGGCGAGAATGGAGAACAAGAAAAATCGTCGAGCCAAATTTGTTTGTGTCCTGGCTCTGGCAAATCCCCCTGCTCGCTTTGCTCGCCTCCCCTTTTGCCAAAGGGGGATTGAGGGGGGTTTTGGAAAAACGCTTTTTTTTCGCGGCGAAGTGACGGGCGAGATTTTGGAAAAAATCGGCGCGCCGATTTTGCCGCGCATTCCCCTCTCCTCCGTCTTCCGCGCCGACGGTGCCGAGAAAGTTTTTGCTGCTATGAATAAAAGTGAAAAGGCACAATTCAGCCACCGCGGAAAAGCAGTCGAGAAATTGCTAAATTTTTTAGACAAAAATCACTGACAAAAAATTAATTCTGTTGCCATCCCTATAAACCCCCACCTAGCCCTGCCTACCGGCAGGCAGGCTCCCCCGAAGGGGAGGGATTAAGAGAGGTCTCACTTGATTCCTCCTTTCTCTGAGAGGGATCAAAAAGTTAACCCACCACCTAGGTAGTAAGTTAAATTCATTTTCCTAATTCCCCATCCCTCTGGGAGAACTTTATTTCCATCCCCCTCCCTCTGGGAGAAATTTATTTCCATCCCCCTCCCTCTGGGAGGGGTGAGGGGAGGGAGTGAAGACTCCAGCAGTGTTAAAATTCCCGTAATGGACACAGCAACAAAATCCGTTGAACTCGCGAAAATCGCTGCAGAAATAGCGGTTTGTCGCAATTGCAAACTTTGCGAAAAACGCAGCAAGACTGTCCCCGGCTCGGGCAGCCCGAATGCAGAAATTCTTTTCATCGGCGAAGGTCCCGGTAAGTCGGAAGACCTGCAGGGCGAACCCTTCGTCGGTGCGGCGGGAAAATTTTTGAATGAAATGCTCGCCTCCATCGGACTCGCGCGCGCGGATATTTTCATCGCCAATGTCGTGAAGTGTCGTCCGCCAGAAAATCGCGATCCCGAGCCAATCGAAGTCGAAACTTGCTGGCCTTTCCTCGCTCGGCAAATTGAGATTATCCAGCCAAAATTAATCGCAACACTCGGTCGACATTCGATGAATCGTTTCTTGCCGGGACTCAAAATCTCAGCCGCACACGGTCAGCCCAAACGCCGCCAAGACGGACAAGTTTTTTTACCGCTTTATCATCCTGCCGCCGCGCTGTATTCGCCGAGTCAAAGAATCGTACATCTCGCCGATTTTGCTAAAATTCCGGCGATTCTAAAAAAATTGGAGAGTCGGTCGACTAATTTTTAAAAAATAAAAAGTTTTGTTCCATGTTTCAAGCTCCAAGTTCCAAGTCGTATCTTCTCGGACTCACCCTCCTCGCCGTGCTCGGCTGGAGCGCGCTCGCAATCGTAATTTTGCGACTCGACCCATTTACCTCGACGGCGCTCGCCGTGCCATTTTTCCTCGCTGCACTTTTCCTCGCGCTCGTCGGCACGCTGACGCTCACCGGCTTTTATTTTCGCGTCTGGTTTCGACGAGGTGAAATTTACCTGCAACACATTTCAATCGCGCTTCGGCAGTCAATTTTTCTAACGATTGCCATCGAAGTCGCGCTTGTTTTCCAAATCTTACGAATCCTGACTTGGTGGGACGGCATACTAATTGCAGCGGCAGTCGGGCTTGTCGAAATTTATTTTTCCGCGAAAGACTAGCAATTGAAAATTTAACATTTAATATTTTAAAATTTGTTTCGCAATGATTGAAAAATTGAAGACGCTCTCTGTCGAAGCCCTCGCGAAAATCGCCGCTTCGACGGATACCGAAAGCCTACGCGCCGTCGAGCTGGAATTTCTCGGTCGCAAAGGTCGGCTGACGGAAATCCTGCGCGGACTGAAAGATCTGTCAGGCGAGGAGAAAGGTCAAGTCGGCAAACTTTCGAATGAAGTCAAAATCGAAATCGAGTCAGCCATCGCCGCGAAATTCGGCGAACTCGAACACGCGAAATTCGCGAAGCTCGCCGAGACGGAATGGATCGATCCGACTCAGCCCGGTGAAAAAACGGAACGCGGCACGCTCCATCCGCTCACGCAATTCATTCGCGAGGCCGAAAAAGTTTTCGAAAAAATGGGTTTCGCCGTCGCGACCGGCCCGCAGATTGAGGACGATTTTCACAATTTCACTGCGCTCAATATCCCCGCCGATCACCCCGCCCGCGATTCACAGGACACTTTGTTTCTCGAGAATGCGGATGGAAAAATGCTGCGGACGCAAACTTCGAGCGTCCAAATTCGCTGGATGCAAGAACACAAACCGCCATTTCGCATCGTCGCGCCCGGTCGCGTTTTTCGCAAAGATGATTTCGACGCGTCGCATTCGCCGATGTTTCACCAGCTCGAAGGCTTGGTCGTCGACAGGGACATTTCGCTCGCAAATATGAAAGCCGTGATGGAAGAAGCCGTCCGCCAGCTCATCAATCCTGACGCGAAATTTCGTTTTCGCACGAGCTATTTTCCCTTCGTCGAACCCGGGCTCGAGATGGACATGAGCTGCACGATTTGCAGCGGTAAAGGTTGTGCCGCCTGCAAAAAAACCGGCTGGATCGAAATCGTCGGTTGCGGTCTCGTCCACCCGAATGTTTTGAAAAATGTCGGCGTCGATGCGACGCAGTGGAGCGGCTTCGCCTTCGGCTTCGGGCTCGATCGCATGGTGATGCTGCGCCACGAGATCAAAGATCTGCGACTGGTCTTCGAGAATGATTTGAGATTTTTACAGCAATTCTAAGAGTTCGTAGTTGATAGACAGTAGTTAATAGAATCTTCTATTAACTACCAACTACAAACTAATTTTGGTGGAGCTGAGGGGATTTGAACCCCTGACCCCTTCCATGCCATGGAAGTGCTCTAGCCAACTGAGCTACAGCCCCAGATTTTCGTGATATAAAACCGCTTGAACCCTGACCCTCCCGATGACCGTCGGGATGCTCTAGCCAACTGAGGGACGAAGTCCAGCCTTCGGCTCGGTAGCCCCAAACAGTTTTTAGTTACTAGTTTCGTTAGAAAAAGTGGATGGATTTTAAATTTTGTAGGCGCATCGCGCAACTGCTTTCGTTGGAAAATAAATTCCAAATTCTAAATTCTAAAAATCTCCCCAACCCTGCCTACCAGCAGGCATGCCCTCTTTGCCAAGAGGGACTCTTGAAACTGCTATTTTGTAGTTCCCTCCTTTCGCAAAGGAGGGTTAGGGAGGATTTCGGACGCTAATTTGCTAAAATCCCGGCATGATTGATTTCCAAAAACTTCGCTCCAATCCGCAAGATTTTGCCGCGGCAGTCACCCGCAAAGGCGGAAAAATAGATGTGGACGAATTACTCGAGCTCGACGACGAGCGACGAGAATTGTTGCAAAGAGTGGAAAATTTGCGGCGCACGCAAAACGAAGCAAACCAAAAAATCGCGAGCGCGAAAGACCCTGCCCTGCGCTCGAAATTGATTGAAGAGATGAAAGGTGTCGCGAGCGACTTGAAAAATTACGAAGAACAGCTCGCCCGCGCGCAAAAATCCTTCGACAAAAAATTACTCGAGATTCCGAACCCCCCGGACAAGTCCGCGCCCGACGGCGGCGAAGACGATGCCGTCACACTGCGCCAGGTCGGCGCGATTCGCAATTTCGAATTTGTACCGCGCGATCATGCCGAGCTCGGCGAAATCTGTGACCTCATCGACACGCGCCGCGGCGTGAAAGTTTCCGGCTCGCGTTTTTATTATTTGAAAAATGAAGCCGTCATACTCGAATTCGCGCTCGCGCAGTTCGCGCTGGAAATCCTACAAAACAAGGGTTTTACGCCGATGATTACACCGACGCTCGTTCATGAAAAAGCGATGGTCGCGACCGGCTTCTTCCCGAATGAGAAGATGAACATTTACGAAGTGAATCCGTCGAGCGAGACGAATGCCGAAGGCGACGATTTGTTTTTGACTGGCACGAGCGAAGTACCGCTCACGATGTTTCACGCCGATGAAATTTTGGAAGGCGATTTGCCAAAAAGATATGTCGGCTGGTCGACCTGCTACCGCCGCGAGGCGGGCGCGTACGGCAAAGACACGAAGGGTATTTTCCGCGTCCATCAATTCGACAAGCTTGAAATGTTTTCGTTTTGCGATCCAGAGAAATCCTGGGACGAACACGCTTTCCTCGTCAGTGTACAGGAAGAAATTTTGCAGCAACTCGGACTACCCTACCGCGCAGTCAATATCGCCGCGGGCGATCTCGGCGCACCAGCGGCGAAGAAGATCGATCTCGAAGTCTGGATTCCAACTGAGAAAAGATTTCGTGAATTGACGAGCTGCTCGAATTGCACTGATTTCCAAGCCCGCCGCGCGAAGATTCGTTTTCGCGGTGACAGCGGCACGGAATTCGTCCACACGCTGAATGGCACGGCAATCGCGATGACCAGAATGTTGGTCGCGATTTTCGAGAATTACCAACTCGCGAATGGTGGTATCGAGATCCCCGAAGCCCTGCGCAAATGGGTCGGTAAAAATGTGATTGCGGCGAAGAATTAAAGTATGGAAAATCTTTCGCCTGAGCGACGAACTGAAAACTCGAATTGCGAGACTAATCTCAGGCTTGAGTTGGAAAAATTTTCGAATTTTCAAGTTTCGTAATTTACGAAATAATTTCCAAGTTCCAGTTTTCAACAAGCTAAAGACTTAAAGACTTAATGACTTAATAACTCAAAGACTTAACCAAAATCATCCTGAGCACACTCATTGTCATCGTGAGTTGTTTGCTGGGACTCGCGCTCGTAAAATCACTCGAATCGATTGACGCCTATTATTCGCTGGCTTTTTCGTAAAAATACAAACTGCGGGAAAATTAATTGAGCGCAGTCAGCGACTCACTCGCGGTCTCGAGCACATCGAGATAATTCAAATCTGCAATAGCGAAACGCAAACTCTTGGTCGCAGTCAGCGCCGCATAAATCACGGTCTCGGTTTTTTCAGTTGTTTTGATACCGAAGTCGAAAGCATTGCCGCTCATGATCTGGACGGTCAAAACTGCAATCCCGGCCGGAAAGGGCTCATCGGAAAATTCAAACTTGGTCATGTTCGCTTTTTGCCAGTACCAGTCTTTCGGATACTGGAAAGAAAAACCATTTGAGTAATCCGTGAAAAGGCGGAAGCCTTCGGAGACATTGGTGACGATTTCTCCGCGCGTATTCACAATCATCTGTGCCTTGCCAGCCGCCGTGTCGGCGCCTTCGACGACGAGCCAATCCTGCTCGACACCTACTTTGAAAAAAGCCTGCATCTCAGCTGCGACTTTGCCATCTTGAATCGTGTAGGTGAAAAGTAAGCGCCGCGTTTGCTGCTGACCTTGCCCGGCAGAAAAAATCGCGTAAACGAAATTCGGATCGACGAAGGCCAGCTGGTCGAGCTGCCATGTGCCACTGGTGGCTGCTTCAGGCGAGAGCGCATTGATATTCGCAGAAAGATAATCAAAAACTTTTTGTTCCTCACCCGAAAGCTGACTCGCTGTCGCGGTCGCCTCGGGCAGCGTGATTGTCGGCTCGACCGTGGTATCGACTCGGCGCCACATCGCGGCGCGCGTACCCGCGTCGACGAGAATCCAGGTATCAGGCGTGCCGGGCTTCTTGGCATCACGGTCGCCGTAATACCAACCGCGCTGCAGCTCGCCTGCGGAAATCGAGGGCAAGCTATTGTTCGCCGCAATCTGATCAGAAGTCACTGCTGTCGTCGTGATCGTCGTGGTCGCTGCGACGCAGATACCACCGGCATCGGGATAATTGCCGGAAAGTCGGCAAGTCATTCCAGTCGCGCAACCGATTGCCGCGATCCCGCCACAAAATTCGCCCTTCGCAGCAGCGCCGGCGACCGCTGTCGACGCGACATTGGTGCCGGTCGTGTCGACGCCAGCGACGACCAGGCTCTGCACAATCTCGAGATAGTAATTGCGATTCCGCGCGCGATTCTCTGTGGAATTGTCATACCACGCGAGTGTGAAAATCTGCGCCCCATCGCCGAGGTAAATCACCGAACCGGTCGTATTTTGAAATTGATAGCCCATGAGCCCCGCGACCGAAACACGACGCAGCGCATCCGCAGTGTAATTGTAATTATCAATCAGCCACTCGGAAAGCTCTTGTTTCGTAGAGTTTTCGAGCACGACAACCTCGATAACCTTTTCCTCGGAATCGTAAAACGCGACTCCGCGCCGCGTCTGAGTCGGCGTGAGCTCGGTCGGATATTTCACTGAGAAGCCGAATTGCTCGTCGGAAAATTTTTCGTACTGGGCCGTCGTCCCAGCCGCCGTAGTACTGAGCGGCGTGACTGTCACCACTTTCATGATTTGCAAATTGCCTTCAGTCGTCGGCGAGACGATCCCTTCAACTTCGACGCTTTCACCGACGAAATCACCGAGGTCAATCTGCGGACTAGCCGCCTCGAGCAACGCGACGAGCGCGCCGTCTTTTTCGAGACGATGGGTCCCCTGCTGGTAAATCGAAGCACCCAGCTTCTGGACGATACCTTGCATGGTTTGGAAAGCGACTCCTTCAGTCGCAGTCGTGTCCACGGGATCATCGCCGCAGCCGAAAAGCGCGAGCGGAGCGAGCGCGATCAAAATCGCGAGCAGAAACTTTTTCATTTTGGGGGAAATTATGCGAGCAAATTTTAACTTGTTGCGACCATTTCTCAAATTTCAACAAAAAAAACTTACTCCTTACAAACTTAGTTCTTAGTCCTTATTACTTAACACTTATTACTTAATACTTAATCTCGCCGCCTTCGTAGCCGCAACCATCTCGGCTAGGCCTTTTTCAGATTCTTCGAAAGTCCGTGTCTTGAGTCCGCAATCCGGATCGACCCAGATCTGCTCCGGTCGGAAAAAGGTCAAAGCCTTGGCAATGTATTCTTCAATCTTCGCCTGCGGCGTAATCTTGTGCGTGTGCACATCGTAGACGCCGAGTCCGACATCCTGCGGGAATTCATGACCGCGCAGCTGCTCGAGTAATTCGAAGTCACGACCGGCAAATTCGAGGTCAATCTGATCGACCGGCAGCAAGTGAATTTTGGGAGCGAGAAATTCGAAAGCCCCGTAGCAAATGTGCGTGATTGAGTACATTTCGAGTCCGTCCAAAACCAAGCGCAAACCTTCCGCCGCGAGCTCGATCTCGTCCGAGCGAACTGAAAGCGCCGGCTCGTCCACCTGAATAATTTTGCAACCCGCTTGCATGAGCTCGATTGCCTCCTGACGCAGCACCTTGGCGAAAGCGCGCACGACTTCTTCACGGCTGCCGTAAAATTCATTGAAGCTCCAATCCATCATCGTGTACGGTCCGGTCAGCATACCCTTCACCGGTTTGGAAGTTAATTTTTGGGCGTACTCGAAAAAGTGTTTTGTCATCGGCTCACGAAATTCAATCGCGCTGACGATGCGTGGTTTTTTGTAATAACGATTGCCGTACGAACGGACTGGCTCGGAAATTTTGAAGCCGTTCATTTTTTCGGCGAAGAAAGTCGCCATGTCGCCGCGTTCCGCTTCGCCGTCGACGAGGACATCGAGTCCGACGCGTTCCTGGAGCAGGATAAATTCGCGCGTCGCCTGCTCTTCCAACGCGAGCAGGGCTTCGCGGGAAATTTCATTTCTGTAAAATTGCGCGCGCGCAGTCGCGAGATACTCCGGCTTCGGAAACGAGCCGACCGAGGTCGTCGGAAGAAGCGGTAAATTCAGGTCAATTTTCATTTCAAATTTTTAACATTTTGTAAAAGTGCAATTTTCGCCAGCGCGATTTCGTGCGGCAGATATTCGACATGACTCGTCGTCGCGAAAATAATTTCGGCGGTAGGAAATTTTTGCAGTGCCTCAGCGCGACGAGCGGCGAGAACTTCCAGGCTTTCCAATTTGGTTTCGCGCGAATCGACGATGCCGACTTGCAGGAGTGGAGTCGCGAGACTCACAATCTCGCAAGGTTTGGAGCAATCAATTCCAATCCCGACTTTCGCCACGAGCAAACTGTCTGCCGTCGCCTGGGAAAAATTGCGGAAATAAGTCGTGACCAGAATCTTGGTTTTGAGCTCACCGAACTTGGAATAAATTGCTGTGATTTCAGCGACATCAACTTGATTCCAGCTAAGCTCTGGCTCATGGATTTCGATAATTTCCGCACCCGCCTCAACCAATTTCTGCGCTTCGAGCAGTAAATTCGCCGCCAAGACCGAGCGTAATTTTTTCGCGTCGTGATAAAAATTATCGACACAAGCTGCCGCGAAAGTGAAGACTCCCGGCAAGGTCGCTTTTTTCGCGCCAAATTCTTTGGCGATTGCGAAATCCGCCGCCGCATGCGACGCGGTGAAAACAAGCTCGCCTTCGACGACCGGCTCGCCGTACAGAGTATTCGTGTCGTAAAAACGGTGAATACCACGGCGCGTCAGTCCCTGCCAACTTTTGACGAAAGGCGAAAAAAGATCGGTCCAGCGAATCAATCCGTCCGTCGGCAAGTCGATGCCCGCAGCAATTTGCTCGACGACCGCACGCTCGATGTTTTTTTGGATGATGGTTTCGATTGCCGCGATGTCGATTTCGTCACGGTCAAATTTGTGTAAATTCGCGCGCAACGACGGCGCAGTCCCACCGATTTTCGGGAAAATTCCGGTCGTGCTTGTGGAAATTTGAGTCATTAAAAAATTAACAGCCGTGTGATTTTAACGGAATCTTGGGAAAACTCAATCAGCGAATTGGTTTCACATTGACGATCGGATAGTCCTTCTGAATGCCAGAAAGACTGACCGCGAAACAAGCCTGACCAGCCACATGCTGCCAAGCCGGATCACTGTAATCATCATCGTCCGGTGTCGCAAGCTCGAAATTGGCGCACAGCGTGTAATTCGAAGAATCAATCATCGTGAATTCGTACTGCTGCCCGGAAACCGGATCGAGTAAAACATCTTCATCAAGCTTGCCGTCAGCAGCAAGCACATCTAGATTTTGCGGCAGTGTGGAATTCAAATTGTAAAGATCGGTGACTGCCCAAGAAATCTGTTGCAAATCCTGAATGCGTGCATCGTCCTCGCGCAAAGCGCGCGCTCGCGCCGGTGAATCAAGCAAGGAAAAAGCAATCACCAGACAAGCTGCGGTGACCACGAGAAAAGCAATGCCGAAAGTGCGAATCGTCAGATCGCGCGCAAAATTCTTGCGCTTCAGATCGAAGAAATAGTACGCTCCGAATCCGCCGACAATCGCGAAAATCGTCGCAGCTTTGAGCGAAAATTTGAGTGTGATTTCGCCGGAAAGAAAAGAATTCAGCGTCGTAATGAGATCGCCGACCGCGACCGCGACCGCGATGAAAATCGCGATGTAAGTCAGCCATTTACGAATTCCCGATTCCGGATCGAGCTGACCTTTCGCCAGGTCGGAATTGATTTTACGCGTCGCAAGATAGTAAATCGGCGCAGAAATAATGAGCGCCGAGATCGCGAAACGCAGAATCGACTGGAGATAATCGCCCGAATAGCTCGAAGTAGTTTCGACGAGTGTATGATTAATGAGCTGGAAAATAACTTGACCAATCGCGGTCGCGACGAAGCCCAGCGCGAAAAAAGCGATCAGGTAAAAGAACGCGTGTTTCGCGTGGTCTGAATTTTTGGTCATTTTGGTGGGGTTAATTCGTAAACTATTTTAACAAAAACAAAAAACACAGGCGACAAAAAAACCCGTAGGTGACATTCGCGAATGTCGTCTACTCGCGACTCGCAAATTTTTAATACTTGGCGAAATGCGCAAAAGCTTTGTTGGAGGCCGCCATGCGATGTGAATCTTCTTTCTTCTTCACGGCCGGACCCTCACCTTTCGCCGTCTCGAGAATGACGGAAGCGAGCTTGAGATGCATCGGACGACCTTTGGCTCCGCGCGCCGCGTCGAGAATCCAGCGCATCGCGAGGATGCGTTGGCGATTGGCATTGACCTCGATCGGCACTTGGTAGACCGCGCCACCGACGCGTTTCGGGCGGACTTCCATCGCCGGCGAAGCATTTTCAATCGCGAGGACGAAAATTTCCTCTGGCTTGCCCTCGCCTTTCTTTTTTACTTCTTCCAGCATTTTACGAAAAATCTCACGAGCAATGGATTTCTTGCCGTGCAACATGAGACAGTTGATGAATTTTTCTTGGAGCGGATCGGCACCTGGAAGCAGGTCGCCTTTGAACGGAATGCCGTTCACAAGTTTGCGTTTCATGGAAAGAGATTAAAGATTACTAATTAATTCACCTTTAAATCGGGAAATAATTTGTTGGCAGATTTTAAGGGAATCCTGGGGAAATGCAAATTATTTGACCACCTATTCTGCTGTCACAATTTTGGCATCAACTCCGCGCCTGGATAGACCAACGATAATTTTTTGAATAATGGCGTCTCCTAAAAAGTAGGCTTGATTGACCGGAATAGATAATATTCCATCATCACTAATTTCTGGCGCACGAACCGTCGAGACATCCAATCTTCCAAGTAAACCTCCGATTCTGTCTCGTGCCATTGGATATTGATATTTAATCAATACTTTAAGTTTTATCTGAGGTGTCTCTCGTTGGGTTGTGGGCATAAGAAAGCAAAATATCAAGATGAGAATCTAATCGATACACAACCACAAAGTCAAATTTTGATTGCGCAAAAAAAGCTAAAAGAAGCCTAAAAGTTAACTCACCACCTAGGTGGTGAGTTAACAACTACTCAGTTCAAAGCGTTAACCCACCAGATATCTGGTGGGTTAACTTTTAGCAATAATCACAATGAGCAAACGAGAGTGGATAAAAAAAATAGAGACGAGGCATGCCTCGTCTCTACCGCTTTTTACTTAGTCCTTACTCCTTAAAACTTAATCCTTACAAACTTATTTCTTCTTCTCGGCCTTCGGGCGTTTCGCACCGTAGAGCGAGCGGCTCTGTTTGCGATTCGCGACACCGGTCGTATCGAGCACACCGCGAATGATGTGGTATTTCACACCAGGAAGATCCTTCACGCGACCGCCACGAATCATCACGACGGAATGCTCTTGGAGATTGTGACCCTCGCCCGGAATGTACGCGATCACTTCGTAGCCATTGGTAAGACGCACGCGCGCGACTTTTCGCACGGCGGAGTTTGGTTTCTTCGGCGTCGTCGTGTAGACACGCACACAGACTCCCCGCTTCTGCGGACAGCCCAGTTTCATTTCGCGCGTCGTCGATTTCAATGAGTTCGAGATGAACTGCATCGCTGGCGACTTAGATTTGCGGCGCGGTGTCTTGCGTGACTTGCGAACGAGTTGGTTGATGGTTGGCATAATAATTTAAAATTGAAAATTTAAGATTTAGTTGCGGGATTCTAATCAATTTTGATGATTTCAACAATCGAGTTATTGAATCATTTGCTTATTGAATCATTGAATCATTTACTTATTAGATTATTGAATTATTGCTAAAGCGTAAGTGCTTCAGGATGCATTTTTTGATAGGTTTTACCGGCTGGAATGAGTTTACCGATGATGACATTTTCTTTCAGGCCATGCAGGATATCAATCTTCTTCGTAGTCGAAGCTTCGACCAAGACGCGAATTGTTTCTTGGAAGGATGCCGCTGAGAGCCATGAATCCGTGTGGAGTGAGACACGCGTGAGTCCGAGCAAAAGATTTTCGGCGGAGGCGGGTTTCTTGCCAGCTTCGACGAGCGCGGCATTCGTGTTTTTTAATTTGACTGAATCGGTGACCTCGCCCGGAAGGAAAGTCGTGTCGCCCGAATCAATCACGCGCACTTTCGAGAACATTTGGCGGACAATCACTTCGACATGTTTGTCGTTGATGGATTGACCCTGCGCGGTGTAGATCGATTGAACTTCTTTGACGATGTAATTTTGGACGGTCTTGATGTCAGTCAGCTCCATCATCTTGCGAAGATTGAGATGACCGATCGTGAGCGGCGCACCAGCACTGACGAGATCGCCAGTTCGCACCGCGAGACCCACGCGCGGAGGAATTTCGTATTCGCGTTCATTGCCCTTCGTGTGGGAAATGACAATTTCTTTGTCGGTGATTTTTTCAATTACGCCCGCATTCTGCGTCTTAATCGTGAGGCGATTGCCGATGCCACGCGCGACGATTTGTTTCGCTTTGACCTTTTCGCCAATCTTGATATCCGGCGTGAATCCCGCGAGCAAATAGCGGTCGAAACTTTCACCACTCGCGGTAATCGTGACGAGCGTTTGATTGTCTTTCTTGTGAACTTTGACCTTGCCCGAGACTTCGGAAATGACGGCTTCGGCTTTGGGCGCGCGCGCTTCGAATAATTCTTCGACGCGGTTCAAACCCTGCGTGATATCTTCTTCACCGGCGACACCACCCATGTGGAAGGTACGCATGGTGAGCTGTGTGCCCGGTTCGCCGATGGATTGCGCCGCGATGATGCCGACGGCTGTGCCGACTTCGACCGTCGTGTCGCGACCGAGGTCACGACCGTAGCATCTTTGGCAGACGCCATTTTCTGTCTGACAAGTGAGAATCGAACGAATCGCTACGCCGTCAATCTTGAGCTCTTCGATCTTCTGCATCAGCGGACGATCGATCTCCGTCCCCGCGTCCGCGAGCAATTCACCTGTCTTCGGATGAGCGAGCGGTCCGGCGAGCGTGCGACCGAAAAGTGATTCGGCGAAATTCTCACCAATCTTTTCAATTTCCGCGCGGCGTTGAATGACGAAATCTTTGGAACCGCAGTCGGCTTCGCGGCAAATAATGTCTTGAACGGCGTCAACGAGACGGCGAGTGAGATAACCAGCTTCGGCAGTTTTCAAAGCGGTGTCGGATTTACCTTTGCGTCCGCCGTGCGTCGCGATGAAGTACTCGAGAATCGTGAAGCCTTCTTTCAAAGAAGATTTCACTGGCAGCTCAATCGTCTTACCAGCCGGATTCGCAACCAAGCCTTTCATACCGGCGAGCTGCGTCACCTGTCCCCAGTTACCACGCGCACCGGAGTCAATCATCGCGAAGATGTCGTTGTCCTCAGGCGTCGCCTTTTGAATTTCTTTGGAAATTTTCTGCTTCGTCTCCGCCCAGACTTTGATCGTGTGGTGGTAGCGTTCGTCGTCAGTGATGAAGCCTTTCCAGTATTGATTGTTGATTTCTTTCACGACTTCGTCGGATGCCTCGACCAAAGCGTGCTTCGCTTCCGGCACGATGACATCGTGCATGGAAATCGAAAGTCCGGATTTGGTTGCAAATTTGAAGCCGATGCGTTTGAGATCGTCAGAGAAACGCACCGCTTTGTCTTGACCGGAAAATTGGACAGCATCACCAATGACTTTTTTCAAAGCCTTTTTGTTCATTACGGTATTGCGGAAGCCCAATTCTTTGGGAACGAAAGAATTGAAAATCAAACGACCGACCGTCGTCTCGTGAATCTCTTCGCCCGCCGCCAAACGACCTTTGACCTTGGCATGCAAATGGACGACACCCAAACGGTACGCATTGACGGCCTCGGAAATGTCGGTGAAAACCATGCCCTCACCAGTCATCCCATCGCGCACGAGCGTCAAATAGTAGCAGCCGAGCACCATGTCCTGCGTCGGTGCCGTCGTCGGCTCACCCGTCGAAGGCTTGAGCATGTTCTGCGTCGCCGCGATTAATTCGGAAGCTTCTTTCTGACCAGCGGTGGAAAGCGGAAGATGGACGGCCATTTGATCGCCATCGAAGTCGGCGTTGAAAGCCGGACAAACGAGCGGATGAATTTGAATCGCTTTGCCTTCGATCAAGACCGGCTGAAAAGCCTGAATACCGAGACGATGCAAAGTCGGCGCACGATTGAGGAGCACTTTTTTACCTTCAATCACTTCCTCGAGTGAATCCCAAACTTCACGGCGATTTTGCTCGATTAATTTTTCGGCGGACTTCACATTGTAAGCCAAATCTTTTTTGATCAGCGCACCGATGACGAATGGTTTGAAAAGTTTGAGCGCCATTTCTTTCGGCAAGCCGCACTCCGTCAAATGCAATTTCGGACCGACGACGATGACGGAACGACCAGAGTAGTCGGTGCGTTTGCCAAGTAAGTTTTGACGGAAACGACCCTGTTTGCCCTTGAGCATGTCGGAGAGCGAACGCAATTTGCGTTTGTCGCCGACGGAGAAAACCGCTTTCGCGCTGCGCGCGGAATTGTGCAGCATCGTATCGACGGCTTCCTGCAACATGCGTTTTTCATTGCGTTGAATGACTTCCGGGGCACCAATCTCAATTAAGCGTTTAAGACGATTGTTGCGATTGATGACGCGGCGATACAGGTCATTCAAATCGGAAGCCGCGAAACGACCGCCATCCAGGTGCACCATCGGACGCAAATCCGGTGGGATAACTGGCAAAACAGTGAGAATCATCCACTCCGGTTTGAGACCCGCCTGCTTGAGCGAACCCGCGAGCTTCAGCCGTTTAATGGTTTTTTTGTACTTCTGACCCGTCGCCTTTTTGAGTTCGGCGGTGCGCAGCTTGATGAATTCGTCGAGATTGATCTCGGCGATGATTTCACGAATCGCTTCCGCGCCGATCCCAGCCGCGAAAACATGACCGAATTTCATCGAGAGATCGCGGTAATTTAATTCGGAAATGACTTTGCCGACCGCGAGATTCTGGAGCTGTTCTTTCGAGACATGGTACTGCTCGCTGATTTCTTCGACGGCACTGACTGCCTCATCTTCGAGCGCGGTGATTTCCTGCGCCGCAATTTCTTTGGCAGTCGCCGCAGATTTGTGGAGCAATTTCATTTCGTTCATTTTGTCTTTGAACTCGTCACGCGCGAGCTTCTGCTGATTCTTGAATTCCTCTTCGAGATCGGCGAGTGCTTTTTCGCGTCCGGCCTCATCGACGGATTTGACGATGTACGCTGCGAAATAGACGACCTGCTCGAGCGTCTTGACTGGCAAGTCTAAAAGCAAACCGACACGGCTCGGCGTCGAGCGCAGATACCAGATGTGTGTCACCGGGACAGCGAGCTTGATGTGACCCATGCGCTCACGGCGCACGACAGAACGCGTCACTTCGACGCCGCACTTTTCGCAGACGACACCGCGGTAGCGCACGCGCTTGTATTTGCCGCAGTAGCATTCCCAGTTCTTCGACGGGCCAAAAATCTTTTCACAGAAAAGTCCGTCGCGTTCCGGTTTTTGCGTGCGGTAATTGATGGTCTCCGGCTTCGTGACCTCGCCGTAACTCCACGAGTAGATTTGCTCGGGTGAAGCAATCGACACGGAAATCGCGTCAAAGGCTTGGAGTTTGTCGCGGTCGAGGGTTGGATCGTTTGGCATGAAATTAATTTAAAATTTAGGATTTAAAATTTAAAATTTTTATCGACTCTTCAAATATTGATAAATCGCAACCGCAACTTCATTCCGAGTGAGATTTTGTGATGGTAGTAAAAATCGGCTGCCTCGATTCGGGAAAAGGTCGTATTTCTGGGCCACGCCAGCAAACTGCGCGAACCAAGCATTACTAGAAACATCAGAATAAGTGTAAGGAAGATTCGTAGAAAGATTGAAAGTCTTCGTTAGCATTTTCAGAAACTCCGCTGTATTGACAGTATTAGCAGGTCTGAAAGTGCCATCCGGATTGCCGTTAATAATTCCTTTCTCAGCTGCTTTCATTACAAATTTTTCGTACCACTCGCCAGTCTTCACATCACCAAAGCGACCATTATTTTTCAAATTACCGACCGTAATGCCGCGTGCGAGCAAAAGAAATTTCGCCGCCTCAGCGCGATTGACCGGCTGGCTGCCTTTGAATTCGCCATCCGAGAACCCGCCAATAACTGCGCGACGATAAAGCTCAACTGCCGCTTTGCCTTCGATAGAAGAAATGGAAACATCAGAAAATGGATTCGACGCTGCAGTCGGATTTGTGATGACTACATCTTCGTAACCAGCAGGAGGAATAGTCGTAGTGGTTGTAGATCCAGAAGAAATACAGACTCCGTCTTTGCAACCATTAGGGCAACTATAACCAACAGATTGTAAAAAACCGTTTTCGTCACAATAAGCCTCATTTAATTGATTGTTATTGCTGCTGTCAGCACAACAATCGGAAACTACGCCGTAATTCAGGCTAAGATCTTGTCTCCCAGAGCACTTGTTGCTATCTTCTCCCCAAATTACACCGTTGCCGCCACCATAAATACCTGTCCCCTTTCCTTTCATAAAATAATTTTTCCCTCCATCCGAGTCAGTGCAGGATGTGGATGTTACAGAATTTCCTATTTCAAATTGAGCCTGATAATAGCTTGGCGAGGTAGTTGTAACCTGAATCTTTCCTTTTTTTGTACCATCAAAATATAAGACATATTCATTCATTTCTGTCATCTTGGCTTCGCCACTCAAAACCTTATAGTCGTACTTGGTAAAACGACAATGGGCAACACGCTTACCGTCGCTACCAAGCAACTCAATACTAAACACACCACCAGTATCTGTAACACTACTCATGCAATTATTTATATCTGATTCAGCTGTGATTGGGCTTTGAAGATGTCGACTAATTTCTTCACCATCCTTCCCTACATAAACAGTAAAATCATCTCCATTCGAGACAGAAATATCTAATGAATATTCAGACATTGCTGTTATTTTTGCAGTGCCTGTATTGTTTTCGATTCGATATGTCCCAACTCGACACAGAGCATCTTTCTGAAATGTATTTGAATTGATTAACTCAAGGTGATATTGAAATTCGCTTGGCTGATACATATAAAGCATACAACTTGACCCAAAACTAGCCGCGCTAGCCGTAGAAGGAATGGACGCAAAACCAACCAAAATTATTGCGACAACCCCGACGAGATTTAAGATTTTTTTAATCATAAGAAAGTAGTTAGTAGGCGCGAATTGCAATTCGCGCTTTCATTTTTTACGAATTCCCTTCTTCGAGTTCGTCTAAGTCGTCTTTCATTTCTTTGATCGAGCTTTCACCGACCGCGTCGAGTGAGGCCTCCTCGTCCAGCTCTTCGTCAGAGAAATCTTCGAGCTCGGAAATTTGCTCGTCTTCCGGGATGAATACGCCAGCACCAGCCTCACCTTTGGTGACAGCGACGGAAAGACTTTCGTCTTCATCGACTGTCAGCATTTCATCCTCTTCCAATTCATTGACCGGATTGAGGTCGAGCAGCTCGACATTGAGACAGAGCGCTTGCAACTCTTTCACGAGAACATTGAATGATTCCGGTGTGCGCGGGCGACGAATTTCCTCGCCTTTGACGATCGCCTCGTAAGCTTTGGAACGACCATAAACATCATCCGATTTGATTGTGAGAATTTCTTGCAAAACATGCGCGGCACCGTAGGCTTCGAGTGCCCAGACTTCCATTTCTCCGAAGCGTTGTCCGCCGTGTTGCGCTTTGCCACCGAGCGGTTGCTGCGTCACCAAAGAATAAGGTCCAACTGAACGCGCGTGAATCTTGTCTTCCGCAAGGTGGTTTAATTTGAGCATGTAAGTGATACCGACGGTGGTTTTGCGGTTGAATGGTTCGCCCGTTTGACCGTCGAAAAGCTGAACTTTGCCATCTTCCGGCAGTCCGGCTTCTTTCATGAGTTCGGTAATTTTTTCAGTTGAAATACCATCGAGTACCGGCGTCGCGAATTTGCAGCCGAGCTTTTGTCCCACCCAGCCGAGATGCGTCTCGAGAATTTGACCGATATTCATACGACTCGTGACACCGAGCGGATTCAAGATAATGTCGACAGGCGTACCGTCTGGTAAGAACGGCATGTTCTCTTCCGGCACGACGATCGAGACGACACCTTTGTTGCCGTGACGACCAGCCATCTTGTCGCCGACTTGGAGTTGGCGGCGTTGCGCGACATGCACATGAATCTGGCGCACGACACCGATCGGAAGCTCTACACCGTCATCGCGCGTGAAAATTTTGACATCGATGACTTTGCCGCCTGTGCCACCCGGCATGCGCAGCGAAGTATCTTTCATGTCGCGTGCTTTTTCACCGAAGATGGCGCGGAGCAGTCGCTCCTCAGCCGTCAGCTCAGTCTCACCTTTCGGCGTGATTTTGCCGACCAAGATATCGCCCTCGGAAACATAAGAGCCGACTTGGATGATTCCGTCTGCGTCGAGATTTTTCAACCGTTCTTCGGCGACATTCGGAATGTCGCGCGTCACTTCTTCCATACCGAGCTTGGTCTCGCGGACGCCGAGAACATAATCCTCGATGTGCACGGAATCGTAGCGATTCGTGCGCGCGATGCGCTCGGAAATGATGACCGCGTCTTCGAAGTTGTAGCCGCCCCAGGACATGTACGCGACGAGCAAATTTTGACCGAGTGAAAGCTCGCCCTCATGGACCGCCGCGCCTTCGGCGATGATGTCGCCGCGTTTTAATTTTTGACCGAGATCGACGACAGGACGCTGCGTGATGCAAGTCCCCTGATTCGAGCGTTGGTAATTCGCGATTTTGTAAGTCTGCTTTTTGCCGCTGCGGTAGACGACCGTCGCCTGCGAAGCGTCGATACTCGTCACTTCGCCATCGTCTTCGGCAATCACAATCTGGTCGGAATTTTGCGCGACGATTGCCTCGGCACCCGTGCCGACGAGCGGCGACTGTGGCTTGAGCAAGTTGACGGCTTGGCGTTGCATGTTCGAGCCCATCGAGGCACGCGTGTTGTCGTCGTGTTCGAGGAATGGAATGAGCGCAGTCGTGACAGAGAAAATTTGCTGCGGCACGATGTCGATGTGCGTGAGATCGTTGACATGCGCGAGTAATGGATCGCCGCCTTCACGGGAAGAAATACGCGTCTTGAGAAAGTTGTTGTTTTCGTCCAATTCTGAGTTGGCTTGCGCGACTTTGAGTCTCTCTTCTTCGTCTGCGTCGTAGTATTCGAAGTCCGTCGTGATGTACGCTCGAGTCGGCGCGCGCTCGGATTTTTCTTTCTTGGCGGTTTCAATTAATTTCTTCGCCGCTTCTTTCGTGATTGGCTCGCCTTCTTTCGCGAGAATTTTGTTGCCATCTTTGATATCAGCTTTCGCACGACGCAAGACTAATTCTTCGACTTTGAGCGGCGCGTCCTGGGCAATCTTGTAATAAGGCGTTTCGATGAAACCGAATTCATTGATACGCGCGTACGCTGCGAGATGGACGACCAAACCAATGTTCGGACCTTCTGGTGTGGCGACCGGACAGATGCGACCATAATGCGAAGTATGCACATCACGCACATCGAAGCCGGCGCGTTCACGACTAAGTCCACCCGGACCCATCGCGGAGAGACGGCGTTTGTGTTCGAGTTCAGCGAGCGGATTCGTCTGATCCATGAATTGTGAGAGCTGCGAACTCGCGAAAAATTCGCGCAGCGAAGCTGTGATCGGACGCGCGTTAATTAATTGTTGCGGTGCGGCCGTCTCGAGATCCATGACCGTCATACGATCACGCACGATGCGATCGACACGGAGAAGTCCGACGCGGAATTTATTTTGGACTAATTCTCCGACCGCACGAATGCGGCGATTGGAGAGATGGTCGATGTCGTCCGACGCGCCGATGCCATTATTGAGATTGATGAGATGCTTGATGATCAAGATCAAGTCGTCAACCTGGAAAATGCGGTGTTTTTTGTCCGCCGGCGTTTTGAGCTCGAAGCGTTTATTCAGCTTGTAACGACCGACCGGACCCATATCGTAGCGGCGGTAATCGAAAAAAAGTTGGTCGATCAAAGCCTTCGCATTGCTCGGTGTCGCGAGATCACCCGGACGAATTTTTTGGTAAATTAATTGAGCCGCTTCATCGACTGACTCAGCCGGATCTTTTTCGAGCGTCGTCGCGATGAAAGGCAAGCGCCCTTCAGCAGTATCGACATCGGCAAATTCTTTGAGAATCTTCGCATCGTCCCAGCCAGTGAAAGCGCGAATCAAAGCTGTGATTGGAATTTTGCGCTTGCGGTCGATTTTGACAGAAATGATACCGCGTTTGTCTGTCTCGAGCTCGAGCCACGCACCGCGTTTCGGAATAATTTTGGCAGCGTGAAAATATGGGACGAGCGGATTCGGCGAGAAGAAAACGCCTGGCGAACGCACGAGCTGTGAGACAACGACGCGTTCAATACCATTCACGATGAAAGTCGCCTTGTCAGTCATGAGCGGAATACCGCCGAAGAAGACTTCTTGCTCTTTGATTTCACCCGTCACTTTATTGACGAGGCGAACTTGAATTTTGAGCGTACCTTCGTAAGTGCCGCTTTTTTCCTTCGCTTCGGTCGGAGTCAATTTAGGAGCCTCGATGGAATGCTTGAGAATGTGCAGTTCCAATTTTTTGCCAGAGGAATCTTGAATCGGCGAAATTTCGTCAAAAAGCTCATGCAGACCTTCTTCGAGAAACCAGTTGTAGCTCTTGAGATGCGTCTCGACGAGATTTGGCAAGGGCACATGCACTTTTTTCTTGTCGAGGAAGCGGCGCGGATTCTTCGGACGCGCGGTCTGCGCATTCGGCAAAACCGCCGGAATGCGATAAGGCTTCGCTTTCACAGTCGATTCAAGCACCAGCTTTTTGCGTCCCGCGGAAGTCGCTTTGGCGCGAGCTGGCGTTTTCGCTTCTTTTTTAGAAGCTTTTTTTGGGGTAGCCATAAATAAAATGAGGTGAGGAAAAATAGCAATTCTCACTCACGACTCACTCACAACCTAAAAATCAGCCGGAAAATTATAGGGAAAGCTTCTCGGTTTGTAAAATCATTCTTAAAATCGCCTTGACAAAAAAAGAAAGCTATAGCCAAGCAACTGCAAAACAACATACGCATGTCTTTTAACCATGCCGTTAACGGCATGGTTAGGAAGCATGTAGATTATGTTGAATTATAGTTTGTTGGCTATATTTCTTAGCGTAAATCCCGAAACTAATCCAGGTTTGAGCTGCGAAAATTTTCAAGTCTTGTAATTTACAAAATAATCTCCAACGAAAAAACGCCCGTCTGGGCGTTTCTACTTTGCACCAGCACGACTTTAGAAAATCCACTCAATGACTCAAAGACTTAAAGACCCAACAACCCTCCGAACCCATGACCAATGACTCAATGACTTAATGACTCAACGACTCAAATCAATTTGGTATCAACCGAAATTCCAAGATCTGCTAAATATGCTTGCGTATTGTATTTGTTCGCGAATACTCGCTCATTAGCCTGCAACCCACTAATTGCTTTTTGAATTGCAGCGGCAATCGGCTCGACTGTTTCAGCAGCGTCAATCGCCTGCCCCAACTCGACACCTAATTTCGCCAGCGCACTTTCAGCGTTTTCTTCGGGCGAACCAAGAAGTGCACGCGACTCTGCAATTTCTTTTTGAATTGCCAAATTCAATTCATTTGTTTTGCTGGCAATTTGCGCAATTTCTGGATCTGTCCAAAATTGCTTCCCATCTGTATCGAGAACAGCTTTCATTTCCTCGGCATTTAAGCCAATCTCTGTCTTTTGGGTTTTCATAAATCCGAAAGCGGGATTTTCTGCGTTGTCTGGCATTTTGATTTTTGTTAAATGTTTTTTAAAGCTGCGATGAGATTTTCTTCCGCCGCGTTTTTATTGAGCCTTTCCTGTTCCAATTTAATTTTGTTTTTAATCAAGCGAATTTTTTGCAAAATTGCTTTTTTGCCAGCTTCGATTTCGAGGGCTTTTCTGCCAATCATTTCGAGCGCGACCTTTTGACTCTCTTCGGGCGCTGCGTTTAATTTTTGGCAAAACTGCGCGCTCAAATCTGCCGGCACGCCTAGGGCACGCGTCAGCAAGGTATCAATTTTTTGGACTGGTTCTGCGAAAGCTTGATTCATATTTGGTTTTTATTTTCTTTATTTTAACAGAAAAGAGCTTTAAATTCAAGGGTGCAGCAGTCGTAAATTACTCAGGCAAATTCCAAAAGCTCAGGCGCGAAAATCAATAAGCTGCCAAGGATCAGCATCAAAACTCCACCGATGATATTCGAGATTTTGGAATATTTGTGCGTGATGCCCAGCTTCTCGATACCCGCGAGCGCGATTGCGAAGACGATGAGATCGTCGACCACATAAAAGAAGATGTAAATCGCGAGCAAAAATTGGCGGTGCAAAAAAGACAGCGAATTGATTTGGAGAATCTTGGTGAAAGCTTGCGGAATGCCGATGGAGCAAGCGAACTCGATGATATTCACGCTGAAAGCCAGGAGGAGTACGCCCGCCGCGACTGCCCAAGTCATCGGCTTCGAAGCCAGGGAGCGGATTTGATTGGAAATTTTCGCGCGTTTTTCCGGACTCGTCACCTTGCATGTCCCGTCACTCGTGAACCCTTCCCAGAGGAAGAAAATCGCTCCGCAGATTGCAACCGCGCCGATGATCGGCGTGACGAAGCGATCGAGTCCGACGAAATCCCAAGTCGTAAACCAGACATTCAAAATCGCGTAATACATCACCGCCTCTGCGAAAATAAAAATTCCGGCGACCTCGAACATTTTGCGACGATCGCCAATTTGCAAAAGCACAATCAGGAAAGTGACCAGCACCCACATCGCACAGGGATTGAAGCCATCGACGAAACCGAGCACGACTGCCATCGTCGGCAAAGAATATTTCCCGACATCGACCGTGCCGACGAAAGGCACATCGACGATTAATTTTTCCTCCGGTGCCGCGCAGACTTCACCGGTATCCTGACAAATCCCCTCGCCGACTTTTTCGACTTTGCTACTACCGCCCGCTGCGATAAATTGCTCGAAATCCAGCGTTTCTTTGCCCGCTGCCGCATTGAGAATTTCGGAAATCCGCGCACCGGTTGTCTCACTTGAACTGAAACCCTGGATGATGGTGTTGCCGACGAGCGTGATTGGTGTCGCTTTCGGAAGTTTTTCCAGCGCGGTCAGTGCATCGAAATGCGCGCGATGCTCGACTTCACCGATGTCGTGATAAAAAACTTCGAAGTCGTTGCGCGTCTGCGCGAGCTCGGTGAGAAATTTTTCTTCGTCGGCGCAGTGACCGCAACCCTCGCGTACGAAAACATTGACCGGCGTCACAGCAAAAGCGAGTGGCGCCAGAATAAAAAAGGAAAGAAAAAAGAAAGTGATTTTTCGCAGCATATTTGGGAGAATTCAGGTGAAATTTTAGCATGAAAATTTTAGCACTCCCTTCCGCCGTCCTCGATCGCAACTCGGAATTCCGCGGCGTGCTGACACGGAAACTGATGGAAAACGCTGGAAAACAAGCCGCAGCCGTGATTTTACAAAAATTCGGACGACCAAAAAAAGTCCAGATTTTTTGCGGCAGCGGCGGTAATGGTGGCGACGGTTTCGTCGTCGGGCTGGAGCTGCTGCGGAAAAAAATTCCCGTCGAAGTAATTTTGGCAGGCGCAGTGAAAAATCAAGACGCGCAATTTTATTTGAAAAAATTACCGAAAGAGCTCATCACCAAATATTCGAGCACGACCAAAATCGATGGCGCACTTTTGGTTGACGCGCTTTTGGGAGTCGGACAGCGAGGCAAGCTACGCGCACCAATCGCGAACATCATCACGAAATTAAAAAACTCCAACACCCAGTTAACCCCCCACTTCAGTGGGGGGAATCGCAAAATTGTCAGTCTCGATGTCCCGACTGGCAATCTCAGACCCGAACTCGTCATCGCCTTTCATGCGAGCAAAAATTCCGCACGCGAAATCGTCGTCCCAATCGGAATCCCTAAATCAGCGGAGCAATTTTTCGGACCGGGCGATGTGGAATTTTATTTTCCAAGACGCAGAGAAAATTCTCACAAAGGTGAAAATGGTCGCGTCGTCATCGTCGGCGGCAGCGCGAATTATCTCGGCGCGCCACTTTTCGCCGGACTCGGCGCACTCGCTGCCGGCGTCGATCTCGTCGACATTTTCGTACCGGGAGTAAATTTCGCCGCCACGAAAAAATTCTCGCCCAATTTTTTAATCCACGAATTCAAGGGTAATACTGAATTTTTGACGCTTGAAGCTGCTCGCGAGATTCTCGACTTCGCACGCGAAAAAAATGCAGCAGTCGTCCTCGGACCCGGACTCGGACGGAATTCGGAAACTGGGAAAGCCGTCAGCTTCTTCGCGAAAAACTGTCGCCAACCGCTCGTGCTCGACGCCGACGCACTGCTGCCGAATTTACCGAAATTCATTTCGACGCAAGTCGTCCTCACTCCCCACGCGGCGGAATTTCAGAGAATGCCAAAAAATCTGAATGCCGTAATTTTGAAAAAAGGTCGCACCGATGCAATTATTTCGGGCGAACGCAAAAGGTGGAACAACACCGGCAATCCGATTTTGACGGTCGGTGGATCGGGCGACACACTCGCCGGACTCACCGGCGGTTTACTCGCGCGCGAAGTCGCAGCCTTCGAAGCGGCAGGCCTCGCCGCGTTTTTGCTCGGTCTCGCCGGCGAAAGAATTGCGTTAAAATCGGAGAGTACGACTCCGCAGGCACTCGCGAAAAAAATTCCCCAGATTATTCGGGAGATTCTCGACGGACGAAAAAATTTTTAATTTTATAATTTTGTAAATAAATCCAAAATCCAAATTTTTAAAAATTAACTATCTTCACCATCTTCTGAGTCTAGCCAAATTTAAATCTAAAAATTATGTCAAAAATAGTAGTCGTCGGCGCAGGCGTGATGGGCGGAGCAATTATCGCATCACTCATTCGGGAAAAAGTTTTCACGCCAGCGGAAATCAGCGCAGTCGATCTCGACAATCGCAAGCTCGGCGAATTGAAAAGAAAATTTAAGATCAAAACCGAGCATTCAATCAAAGATGTCGCGCCACAAGTCGGCGTAATTTTGCTCGCCGTGAAACCGCAGTCGCTTGAATCTTTGTGCGAAAATTTCTCGACTGACAAGCTCGTGATTTCGATTCTCGCGGGCACGCGCGTCGCGAAGCTAAAGCAACTGACCGGCTCGGCGAAAATCGTGCGCGTCATGCCAAATACTCCCGCCGCCGTCGGCTGCGGAATTTCCGGCTGGCACGCGAGCCGACAAGTCGCGAAAAACGAAAAAGTTTTGGTGCGCCAAATCTTAGAAAGTTTCGGCGAACAGGCCGAATTCAAAAACGAAAAAATGCTCGACGCAGTGACGGCAATTTCCGGCAGCGGTCCGGCGTATTTTTTCGCCTTCGCCGAAGCCCTGGAAAAAGCGGCGCGCAAAATGGGACTCGGCAAAAACGCTGCTGCTTTCGTCGGTCAAACTTTTTTCGGCGCAGCAAAATTAGCCGACATCTCGGAAATTCCTTTTGCGAAGCTGCGGGAAAATGTGACTTCGAAAGGTGGCACCACCGCCGCAGCTTTGAAAGTTTTTGAAAAGGCGGGACTTACGAAAATCGTCGAGCGCGCGACACTCGCTGCGAAAAAACGCGCGGAAGAATTGGCGAAGGGAAAGTAAAACCTACAAAAATTCCACTAGAAATTTCCCCGCACGGAAAATTTTTATAAACAAAAAGCCCCCTTGCGGAGGCTTTTTCCCACCCTCAAAATTAAGAGTTACTCTTCGTCTGTGTCATTGTCGTGACTGCCGAACATTCCGCCACGCCCACCTCTACCGTGTTCGCCACCCTTCATGTCACCACCCATACCCATGCCACCAAATCCTGGACTCTCAATTCCCAGCTCTTCCTGAATCGCCTGCGCCTGCTCATGCAAATTCTGAAGCTCTTGGAGCTTAGAAAAATTAGAAGCTGTGATTACTTCGAGAATCGGTGCGTCAGAATTTTTGGCAGTAATTAATTTGACCCAAGCTGCGTAATCACCATTTGTAATTGCGGTCTCGATTGCTGTGCGATCGGCTTCCATCGTGGCTCTGTTGGTAGCCATTTTGGTGAATTGATCTTCGGTCATCCTGGTATTTCCGGTCGCAGTCTGGAAGGCTGCGAAGTCTTGGTTTTCGATGGCTGTCTCGATCGCAGTCGTTTTGGCTGGATCGAAATTCTGATTGCCCGGACCGGCGAAGCCGCCGAAAGCATAAACCGAAGGAAGCACGATTGCCGAAAGGGTGAGCGCGGAAATCCCCGCGAGGATAGTCTTGTTTTGCATTTTTTTGGAATTAAAAAATTAAAGCCTTGTGCCCGATCAGACGAATATCAAACGCGTTTTCGAAAACTAATACGCGCGCATCGGCATGTTTCTTTCAAATCTCGCCCGTTCTAATTGCCTGGGATTGGCAGGCAAAATAAAGTCAGCTGTGAAATTGGTATCATCAGTCTTGGTACCGATTGCGCGAATTTTCTCACCAATGACAATGACGAATTCCGGCGGAATTTTGGCAGTCGTAATATCGACATTCCAGACTGACGCATCACGAGCATTCAGAATCAAAAGCTTTTCCTCAATCGAAAAAACCTCACCAAAAAGAAAACCCTCTTCGGGATCCATCCATTCACTCTCTTCGAAATGCGGTGGAAAATTTTGGACGCGCAGAGCGTGCAGCTGCGGCGGCAGCGGTGTCGCCAGCAATGAAATTCCACCCGCGACGCTCGCGACAAAAATCCCACCCGCGACCGCGAGCACGCCGAAACGATAACCGTGCTTAGTGCGACGAAAGAGAAAATACGCAAACGCACTGGCAGCCAAAATCGTCGCGAGCCAAAAAATCGGTAAGGTATGGGCAATGAAATTCATTTCGCCGCCCGGGAAGTGCGGCAACAACTCCCATTCGGCTTGGAGTAATTCCGCAGAGAAAGTCCCGACGAAAATTGCCGCAGCTAAAAGCGCAATCAGTGCCAGCACCCAAATGCCATAGTTTTTGACGAGAAAAAGCGCACGCGAATGCGGCGCCAATTTGCGCTTTTTAATTTCGGTCAAGATTTTTTCAGAAAGTTTCTGCATTGCAAAAATTAAATAAATTTATTGAGAACCGCTTCTCCTGCGGTGAGCTCGAAAGCCTTTTTGGCGCGGTGGACGAGCGTAGCGACGCTGCCCATCGGACAATGCAGAATATCGGAAATCTCGGCATAGTCCTTGGACTCGAGGTAACGCAGAATCAAAACCTCACGATATTTTTGCGGAATTTTTGCGAGAATCGAATGAACAAATTCGGCCAAAAATCTTTCGTCAGTTGTCGTCGGAATGTCGAGCGTCGACTTCAGCAGCTGCGCCGCTTCGGCTGACTCGAGACTGACTTCGGCGATGCGGACGGATTTTTTGCGCCAATTACTAATCACCTCATTGTGCGCGATGCGGTAGATCCAGCTGCTAAATTTGAGACTGGAATCGAAGTCACGCAGATTTTGGTAAGCCTTGAGAAAAATATTCTGGAGCAGATCCTCACCTTCTTCGCGGGAGATATTGGAAATGCGCAACACATAGCGGAGCAGCGGTCGCTCATATTTTTCAACAATGCGAGCATAGTCGTCAGAATCGGCGAGCGCGAGCCGCACGAGCTCGACATCTGAATCCAAGTTCGAGTCTTTTGGGAGTGGAGGCAATTTTGGTGGAGAGTGGAAATATCGACGCGAAGCTTGAAACTAATTTTTAGTTTGCTGAAGCAGAAGTAAAATTTCAAGATTCAAACCGCCAATTCACAAAATAATTTTCAAAATTCAGATTAACAGATTTCAAGTAATTTTGGCTTTTGGCATTTGGGATTCATTTGAAAGTTTATAAATTTTAAACTTACCTATCTCTATTCCATTTGCACTTATTACACTTACATTGATTTAGAAATCAATACTGCTAACGCGAAGCACGAAACTAATTCGCGACCTGAGCTGAGCAAAATTTTCGAATTTCGAATTTTAAAACAATTTTGAAAATTTCCTCCATGCTCCTGGGTTTCAAGGTTCGGGTTGCTAAAGAAGTTATACGCAGCCGGACAAATTTTTATTTCAAAAATCGAAAGAAAATTATTGGCGCGCGCGTATTTAAATAAAACTGTGTTTACATAATTATTTCCCCTTGCAAAAACACCACCTCAATAAAATTGGCATTGCGCTAATCGCAATCGCAGTCATCAGTCTCGCCGCCGGGATCTTGACCGGCGAACACGCACCGCGGCACGACTTCAGAAAATTGCCGCAACTCGCACACGATGACCGACCGAGACGCGCGCCCGAAGTAGTGGGAAAAATCATCTCGCTCGTCGGCAACCAAGCCACGATTGCGAAGCTCGAACAGCCGCCGACAATTCCGACCGACCAGCAGCGAACCAAACTGGACACGCTCCCGCCGCAGGCACGCATCGCCGAAATGGAAGAACGCTTGAATGCTTTCACCGGAGAAAATATCGTCGTCGAAATTCCCGCCGGTATCGAAATCACACGGCGTGCCGAACCTCCCCGCAATGCCGCCGGTGTGCGCGAGCTCGTAAGTGCGCAAGATTTTCCGGCGAAAAATGATGCTGTGATTTCTCCAGTCGAACTCGCACCAGGCGATTTCGTCGCGATTTGGCTCGATAGCACCAGTCCGGAAAAAAACAGCGCCGAATTTATTAATTTAATTTTCACTGAAAAAGATGCCACACCTAAGCAATAATCAAGAACCAGATTCCCTCGACGAGATTTTGGAACGCCGGCAAACTTCGAAGAGCTGGAAGCGTTTTCTTTCGAAGAAAATAATCGCCGGAGTAGTGATCGTCGCGCTCGCGCCCTTCGCTTTTGGTTATTTTTGGAGCGGATCCAGCAGCCCGACCGAAGCGACCACCGCAACTTTCAAAGTCGCGAAAACTGATTTGCAGACTACCGTGAGCTCGAGCGGCAATGTCGTCGCGGAAGACGGCGTGGCGGTTTCTTTCTCGACGACCGGTGAACACATCACCGCGGTCTATGTGAAAGAAGGCGACCAAGTCCATGCCGGCGACAAGCTCGCCGCGATTGAATCGACCGACCTGGAGCTCGATCTCAAAAGCGCGCAGAACTCACTGAACACGGCCTACGCGAACTTGCAATCAGAACTCGACGGCGCGACTAAAACAGAAATTGCGCTGCAACAAAAATCGCTAGACTCGTCGAAAGCCAGTCTCGCCAAAACTCAGGAAGACAATGAATTCTCGATTCAGCAAGCTGAGACGAAGCTCGCGAATCTGAAGAAGGATTTGGCATCGATCGAGAATGGCGACGCGACAACTGACGCGACACTCGAAGCCGTCGCGCAAGCTTACGAAAACGCGCTACTCAAAATCGACTCAATCCTGATCGATGTGAAAAGCAGTCTGGACGCCGCCGATAAAATTCTCGACCAGGACAGTGATTACTATCTACAACTCGGCTCGTTGAATTCTGTGAAATTACACGACACGGAAATCAGCTTCACAAAAGCCGAATCGGACTACCGGAATCTTTTGAATAATTACACTGCCGTCTCGGCAAGCTCCAGTAAAGCTGATGTCGTCGCGAAAATCGACGCCGCCATCGCACTCACGAGCGAGCTCAGCGATGCTTTCAGTTCGCTCTACGATACTTTTGAAAATACGACCACCTCGACAATTTTGACTGAAAGCGAGCTTGCAAGTTTCGAATCTTCGGCGTCGAGCTACCAGTCCAAAATGAGCTCGGATGAACAAAGCTTGATTTCCTCGAAGCAGACGATTAATTCACAGGTTTTGTCGAAATCTGACAAAGTCGATTCGCTCAATGACGACATCCAAGACGCTGAGACCAGCCTCGCCGAAACGCGAGCCAGTGCCAAACGCAGCGAAGCCAGTGCGCAAAATTCGGTCGATGTCGCGGAATTGAACTATTTGAAATTGACCGAACCGGCAACTGCTGTCGATCTCGCCACGCTGCGGGCGCAGATTAATTCGGCGCAGATCAATGTCCAAAAAATTAAAAATCAAATCGCCGAGGCGACGCTCACCGCACCGATTGACGGTGAAATCGTCGAGCTCAATGGACAAGTCGGCGACCTCATCATCAAAGACCAAAATGAAACCTTCGCGACAATTTTGAATAAAGACACTTTCTTCATCGAAGTAAATATCGAGGAAGCCGAGATCAATCAAATTCAAAAGGGTCAACGGGTAATTGCGACTTTCGATGCCATCGAAGATACCGAGGTCGAGGGCACCGTGACTTTCGTCTCGCTCACTTCGACGACTACGGGCGGCATTGTGACTTATCCCGTACGCATTGCGCTCAAAGATTGGAGCGATGTGCCGATTCGCGAAGGCATGACTGCCTATGTCGATTTCGTCGTCGGAGAAGCGAAAGGTGTGCTGGCGATTCCGGTCGGCGCAGTCGTCACGCGAAATGATAAAAGTTTCGTCTCAATGGAGGACGGCTCCTCGCGCGAAATCACGACCGGGTTTAATGATGGCTCGATGGTCGAAGTCAGCTCCGGACTCACCGAAGGTGAGCAAATCGTAGTCGACGCAGCCGACAGTAATGCGTCAAAAGCTTCCCCGACTGGCGCGCCAGCCTTCACCGAAGAAGAACGCGCCGCGCTGCAGAATATGACTGATGAAGAGAGGCAAGCTTTCTTCGAAGAAAAAGGTCTCAGCAGCGGCATGGGCAGCGGTCCCACAGGCGGCGGAGGCACGATGAGCGGACCACCACCCAGCTAAGATGAAAGATGTTTTGATCAAATTCGAGGATGTGCACAAATCGTATTTTCTCGCGAACGGCGAGGAAGTTCCGGTTTTGCGCGGTATTGATTTGGAAATCCAAAAAGGCGAATTCGTCGCGCTCATGGGTGAATCCGGCGGCGGCAAATCGACGCTGCTGAATATCATCGGCTGCCTCCATGCGCTCTCGAGCGGCAAATATTTTTTGGAAGGACGCGACATCGGCGTGATTCGGGAAGACTACGCACTCGCCTTCGTGCGCAATAAGAAGATGGGATTTATTTTCCAGTCTTTCAATCTCCTGTCACGCATGACCGCGCTGCAAAATGTGGCACTGCCCGCAATCTACGCACGCATCCCGCACGCAGAGCGCGAAGCGCGCGCCACCAAACTTTTGCAAAGCATCGGTCTCGGTGAACGCGTCAGGCACCGCCCGCCCGAGCTGTCCGGCGGACAGCAGCAGCGCGTCGCCATCGCTCGTGCGCTGATGAATGATCCGGAAATTATTCTCGCGGACGAACCGACTGGTGCGCTCGATTCGAAATCGGGCAAGGAAATTATGGAGATTTTTTGTGAATTCAAAGAGCGCAACAAGACTGTCCTCATGGTGACCCACACACCGGAAGCCGCGAAATATGCTGACCGCATTGTTTTTCTGAAAGACGGAAAAATCACGAGCCACGATTACAAATTAGAAAAATGAATTTCGAAACTCTCAAAATGGCGTTTGAAGCTCTACTCGCGAATAAGGTGCGCAGCGGTCTCTCCATGCTCGGAATCGTGATCGGCGTCTCGACTGTCATCATCGTCGTCGGCATCGGACTCGGCAGCCAGCAAAAAGTCGCCGACCAGTACAAAAATCTCAATGTCACCTCGGTCATCGTGATGGGCATGCGCGGACGCGATTCCGCCAGCTCGACCAAGATTTCAGAAAAGGATGTCGATTATGTTTTGGCGAATGCTGCCTATGTGAATGTTGGGACAGCTGTTTTACAGGGCAATTTGGATCTTTCCTACGGCAAAACCAGCTCGAGCTTTTCGGTTTTTGGCAGCTCGGCAAAATTTTTTGACATTTCCAATCTCAGTCTCGCAGCCGGTCGCGTCTTCACGGAAGACGAATCTGGCAATACCGCGCTGCTCACGGTCATCGGCAACGGAGTCTTAGAAAAATTTTGGGATGAAGGCACCGACCCAGAAACCGTACTCGGCGAAATCCTGACAGTCGGCAACAAGAAACTCGAAATCATCGGCGTACTCAAAGAAATCGGCTCGAGCACTGGTCCGATGAGCTACGACGACTCTTTGCTCGTGCCCTACTCCACTGCAGCGAAATATCTGCTCGGCTCGACGACGAAGCCGAATCTGTATTTCCTCGCGACTGACGCCGACACCGTCGATCTCGCGACCGCGGAAATCGAGCTGCTCCTGCGCGCGAATCACAAGCTGAAAGCTGCGAAGGAAAATGATTTCCGAATTTTCGATGCCGGCTCGATGGTCGGCGCCGCGACTGACACCGCGACCACTCTGACGATACTTTTGACTTCGGTCGCCGCGATTGTTTTAATTGTTTCCGGTATTGGAATTATGAATGTGATGTTCGTGACGGTCACCGAGCGCACGCGCGAAATCGGAATCATCAAAGCAGTCGGTGGCGAACAAAAAGATATTCTCGCGCAGTTCTTGGCAGAGTCAGTGATTCTCTCGATGATCGGCGGCATCATCGGCATCGGCATCGGCGAGATCGCAATTCCCTTTTTAAATAATTTGGAAGATTGGTATGTCCTCCATTCCCCGATTTCAATCTTCGTCGGCTTCACTTTTTCCGTACTGGTCGGAATTTTCTTCGGCTTTTATCCCGCGCTCAAGGCAAGCCGCCTCGACCCGGTCGATGCTTTGCGCAGCGAGTGATGAAAGAAGTTTCAAAATCCGTGCGTATTATTTTTGAAGCGTTTTATTTTTTAAATCCCCTTTCATTGCAAAATTCTAAAAAGACTTTCCTTTCGGTCGTCGCCGTCTCACTGCTGGCAGTCACTCTTTTGGCTGGCTGCGGCGCGCAAAAATCCAACAAACCGGGACGCAATAAAATGCCAGGAGATTTTCAGCAAGCGCAAGATGGTTCCGGACAACGCCCTCCACGCGGCGAACGGCCAGCCGATACGCCAACCCAAATAGAAAATTCTACCAACACAAACTCAGTCGATGAGAAAGTTGTCGAATAATAAATTTGCAATTTTTATCAAATTTTGGTAGAATATACGCGTTCCTTTACTGAGATTGTCTGAATTGAGATTCGCTCGTCGAATCAAAAATCTCTCAATCATCCACTCTTCAATCCTCGGATTGTCGAATGGAAATCAGCACTGGAGCCAAAAACAAAAATAGCTCAGCCAAATAGGTCGAGCTATTTTTGCATTGTGGTAAATTTAAACACTACAAAATAAGCTAAAATACTCGGGATGTTTTTTGTTGTCATTCTCGGAGTCGTGTTCAGCATCCACTTCGCCGTCTATGATTTTTGCGTTCGCGCTTTCGCGACTGAGGACAAAATCGTCCAAGTAAAAATCGCGCTTGGTCTGCTCTTGCTCTTCGCCGGACTGGTGGGATCGATGATCTTGTCACGCCTGACCAGTAATTTATTTACGAAAATTGTCAGCGTGAGTTTCGGTGTTTGGTTCGGAGTTTTGCTGAATTTGTTTTGGCTGATTCTGCTCGCATGGATTGTAATCGGCGCAGCGCGGATTTTCGGACAGAACCTGAATCTCCGAATCGTCGCCCAAATCGTCATCGCCACGGCGATTCTCTGGTCGCTCTTCGGCATGTTGAATGTGTTTCATCCGGTCGTAAAGAATATTGAAATCGAACTCGCCAATTTACCGGCGGAGTGGCAAGGCAAAACAATCGTGCAGCTTTCCGATGTACATCTCGGCGGAGTTCTGGGTGAAAGTTTTTTGCGCAAAATCGTGCATGAAATCAATCAGCTTCAGCCGGAAATCGTCGTCATCACCGGCGACCTCTTGGATGGCAGCGCGGATGGATTTGAATCTTATGTCCACCTTTTGGACGAGATTCAAACTAAACAAGGCGTTTATTTCGTCACCGGCAATCACGAAGGTTACCGCGGCATCGCCGATTCCTTGCGGATTTTGCACGGAACTAAAATGCGTATTTTAGAGGACGAAATCATCGACCTATCCGGTCTGCAGCTAATTGGCATTGCCTATCCGCAGATTGGCGAGGAAAAAAATATCCGCAAAATTATCGCGGACAATACTGTTTTCGATCCGGCCAAGACGAATATCTTACTGCTGCACTCCCCGACCGGCATCGACGCGAGCGAAACCAAACACCAAAATCTATACTGGAAACCGAATGTAAATTTCACCGACGCGGAAGAACTCGGAATCGATTTGCAGCTTTCGGGACACACCCACGCCGGACAGCTTTTTCCTTTCACGCTCCTCACGAAGTGGATTTACGCTGGCTACGAATATGGTCTGCACCGCATCGGCAATTTCCAAATTTATATTTCAAGCGGCACAGGCGTCTGGGGACCGACTGAGCGCACCGGCAGTCGTTCTGAAATTGTCGCGATTAAGTTGAAATAGGCTAAAAACAGTTTTGCAATTTTGGTCAAATTTTGGTAGAATATGCGCGTTCCTTTACTGAGATTGTCTGAATTGAGATTCGCTCGTCGAATCAAAAATCTCTCAATCACTCATTCTTCAATCCTCGGATTGCTGAATGAAATCAGCACTGGAGCCAAAAACAAAAATA
>JBAYIN010000008.1 GCA_041665585.1 Patescibacteria group bacterium
ATTCGCCATGACGAGGGCTTCGTCGCTGCCTTTCGGGATTTCCGAATCGAACTTGGTCGAAGTGGTCGTCAGCGTGTCGGAATCTTTTTGAATGAAGACCTCCGCGTTGGCAGTTTGCTGAGTCAGCTCCGGCTTCACATTGTCGAGAATATTAAGCTCGGTGGTAGAGATGTTTGCGGAGAGCCAGGTGCTGACCGGAAGATTGAAGACCAGGCAAAACAAGAGCAACGCGGCGAGTACGCCGGAAAGTGCAAAGAGCTTTTTGGGACGAGTTGGTGCGGGGTTGATTTCCAATTTTTGGGAGAAATTCTTTTAGGTTTGGTTTTTATTTAAAAAATCTTGACATTTTAGCAAAAATAAGGGGAAAAATCAATCTGAAAATATGTTAAAATCGTCAAAATTTAACTTTTTAAATGCTCAAAACTTTTTACCGTTCGCATTCGTGCAACGAACTTTCTGACAAGAATATCGATCAAGAAGTTCAGCTCGTCGGTTGGGTCGATCGCCGCCGCGACCATGGCGGACTAATTTTCATTGACCTGCGCGATCGCTTCGGCATCACCCAGATCGTCACCGATCCGGAAATTTCCGGCGACACACACAAAATTTTCGAAACTGTCCGACCAGAGTGGGTACTGCAAATCACGGGAAAAGTGCGCGCGCGACCGGCTGGTCAAGAGAATGAAAAAATGGCGACAGGCAAAATTGAGATCCTCGCGACCGCGATCAAAGTGCTAAATGAAGCCGAAACTCCCCCATTTGAGATTGCGGATGAGAATGCTGAGAACGAAGAAATCAGAATGAAATTTCGTTATCTCGATTTACGCAGAAAAAGAATGCAGAAAAATATCGTGCTGCGCCACAAACTTTTACAAGCGACGCGCAAATATTTTTATGACCAGGGATTTATCGAAATCGAAACGCCGATTTTGATCAAAGGCACACCCGAAGGCGCACGCGAGTACATCGTCCCAAGCCGCGTTCATGCTGGAAAATTCTATGTTTTACCGCAGTCGCCGCAACAGCTGAAGCAACTCTCGATGGTCGCCGGCTTCGACCGCTACATGCAAATCGCCCGCTGTTTCCGCGACGAAGATCAACGCGGCGATCGCCAACCTGAGTTCACGCAGATGGATTTGGAAATGAGTTTCGTCAATGCTGAAGATGTGATGGCGGTGAATGAAGCCGCCCTACTCTCGGTCACGCGAGAATGCCGACCGGATGTGAAATTGAAATTTGCGAAATTTCCGCGCCTGAGTTTCGACGACGCGATGAACAAATACGGTTCAGACAAACCCGACCTCCGCTACGATTTGGAAATGGTCGATGTCTCGGAAGAATGTCGCGGCTGCGGCTTCGGAATCTTCGCCGGAGTGCTTGAAAAAGGCGGTTTTGTGAAAGTTTTGCGCGTGCCCGGTGGCGCAGAATTCTCGCGCAAAGACATCGAAGAATTGACCGACGCCGCGAAAATTTACGGCGCGAAAGGTCTCGCCTGGATCAAGTCATGCGACAGTGAAAATAAAAAAAACGCGAGCGGAGCGAGCTCCAAAAACTACGAACTACAAACTACGAACTACAAACTCGCTTTCGAGGGAGTGCCGGTCGAAAAACTCGGCGCAGAATTGACCGAGAAAATCGCGCAAAAATGTGGAACGAAAGCGGGAGACATTTTGCTTTTCGCTGCGGACGAATGGGAGACCGCCTGCAACTCGCTCGGTGCAGTCAGAATCGCGACCGCCGGGAAATTGAAACTACTCGCTGGCAAAGAAAATGAATTCGCCTTCGCCTGGGTGACTGACTTCCCGATGTTCGCGCGCGATGCGGAGACCGGCGGACTCGCCTCGATGCACCATCCTTTCACCCGACCAAAAAATCCAGCCGACCTCGACTCCGATCCTTTGAAAGCGAAAGCCGAGGCTTACGATGTGATTTTGAATGGCTACGAAGTCGGTGGCGGCTCAGTCCGAATCCACGAACGCGATTTGCAAAAAAAGATTTTCGACATTTTACAAATCTCGGACGAAGACGCGGAACGCCGTTTTGGACATATTTTAAAGGCTTTTTCTTACGGAGCCCCGCCGCACGGCGGCATCGCCTGGGGGCTCGATCGTCTCGCGATGCTCTTCGCGGGCGAGCCAAATATTCGCGAAGTCATCGCCTTCCCGAAGACGAATCGCGCCGAAGATTTGATGCTCGGTGCGCCCGATATTTTGCCAGCTGAGCAGCTGAAAGAAGCGAACATTGCTTCAGTCACAAGCAAGCCAAAAAACTAAAAGCGAATTCTAAGCTTTTTCACGCTACCGATTTACTTAAAATAGTCGGCGCGCAGACAAGCGAATTTTCCGAATAAACTTTTTGAATCTGTGTTTTTTTGTTTTTTCAGGAGACAATGCACAAACCCTATTTCGCCCGGTTTGCTTAGCATAATAAGAACAGGCATCAGCTCGTTTTATAAAACCCTCTTTTGTTTCTCCATCTTTTAGGTTTAGCTCGGCGACACCAAAACTCCCAGTAATTCTGATTTCTTTCTCGTCAAAAGAGCTCCTGTCTTCTTCGATATTTGCCCTAATTTTTTCAGCAACTTGTTTGGCTTCATCAAGATTTGTCTCTGATAAAAGAATGACAAATTCTTCGCCGCCCCAACGAGCCACGACATCGGTCGCGCGGACACTCGTCCTCAACTTTCTAGCAACGAAGCGCAAAACTGCATCACCGGCATCATGACCATATTCATCATTCACACTTTTGAAATGATCCAGATCAATAAAAATCGCTGAAAGCGCAGTGTGACTTCTTTTTGCGCGCTCGATTTCTTTATCGAAGTCTGCGTCAAGAGATCTCCGATTCGCCAAGCCGGTTAGTGGATCAATTGAAGCATGCCTGAGGCTCTCTGCTGTTAATTCTTCAAATTCAGGCGAAGGCGTCGCATATGCTGCCAAAAGCGCGCGAATCTTCGGGCGAGATTCCTCTGGAAATTTTTCCAAATCTTCCGCCAATCCGTGTTTGGGGTCAAAGCTAAATTCCTCTTCGCCTGACTTATCGAGCTTCTTTTTTTTTGGCATGATGAGTTTACTTTCTTCCGTAATAAAAATTAACTTATTGTTTTAAAAGAGACTTTTTTAACTCTTTTGTCGGCATTCTTACTCAGTTCGTGCTTCAAAATATCAAGAGATAGAGTCATCGGAACTCTACACTCAACCACATCTGCGGGATAAAACCCCGGAATTATTTTTTTAAATCGATCCCTGAAGCGCAATCGACAATGCCAGAATTCAATTCTTTGGGCATCGCAACCAGCCTGAGCCAAGGCGACCCGGAGGCAACACTCACTGGCTGATCGAGGAAAAGGATCTTTACTCCCAGCGAAGACCACGCGCAGAATTCTTTCTTTCGAAACTCCAGCTTCGGCTAACTTATCCGCAGACATTTTGGAAGCAGTCATTTCTGTTTCTTTAAGTCTTTTTTCAGTTTCTCGGATTCAATTTTTTCAGTCAGCAAACCGAGTCGTTCCGCCTGAACCGCCTGAATTTTAGCGATAATTTCCGATTCAATCGCTTCGATTTTTTTATTCGGAATTTTGAAACCAGCCGCGGCGTGATGTCCCCCGCCGCCGAAAATTCCGGCGATTGCAGTCGCCGAGATAGCGGGCGTCGTCGTCCGCAAACTGCCGGAGACAGTCGCGCCTTTCTGCTTCAGGAGCAGTACGACTTCCGCGCCCGGCGCATTCGAAAGCAGCTCGTCAATCAGTCCGTCTGTCGCCGTCTCGACCGCTTCGGTCGCGCGAAAATCTTCAGTCGTCACCGTGCTCCACACGATTCTGTGCGCCTCGTCGAATTCAATCTTCGACAAAACGCGTCCCCATAATTTCAAAGTCGAGAGCTGTTTGGTTTTGTAAACATGACGAATGATTTCTTGCTGGCGCGCGCCGGCTTCGATCAAATCAGCGGACAATTCGAGCGAACGCGGCGTCGTATTGGAATTTTGGAACGAGCCAGTATCAGTGATAATTCCAGTCAAAATAAGCGTCGCGACATCTTCATCGAGTAATTTTTTGTTGAATTCTGATTCGAGTGAGCGCAGCAAACGCAGGACCAATTCACTCGAGCTCGCCGCTGTCGTATCGACGAAATTCACTTTGCCGAAGCCAGTGTTGCTCGCGTGGTGGTCGATATTCACGACCGGAATGTCGTAAAAGATATTGGGGTTCGCGTCGAAAAGTCCACCGAGCTGCGGCAGGTCGGGCACATCGACGCAGACGATCAAATCGAAATCCGCCTCTCCGACCGCGAACTCAATTTCGTCTTTAGAAAAAGGTGCACCGCCGACCGGTCGCACAGAAATCTTGAGTACGCCGTCTTCGATCTTGTGAAAAACCTCCGCCGACGCGCGCTCGGCGAGCGGAAAATTAATGATGAGATCATTCGCTCCAGCAATCGTCGTCTCGAAACTTTCAAGTGCCGGGAGAAAATCCAGCAACTCCGGTACCGGATCCGCCGCGGCCGCAATCACGCTTTTGCCCAATTTGCGCAGCGCGAGCAGCAAAGCCAGCGCACTCCCGATCGCATCGCCGTCAGGATTTTGGTGACCAAGCACGAGGATTTTTTCGCTTTGGCGCAGGAGATTTACGATCTGTTGGAGCGGAGTCGAATTCAAATTGCTTGAAATTTAAGCGATTACTTTAAACTTTTTTATTAAGTTTGTAAAAGCTTTCTTGATATTTTACCACTAAATAAACAAAAGTCAAGCTTTTAATTTTGACGGTTGGCTTCTGTAAATTTAGAATCACGCAGCTTTTTTGGGATTCGCTCTGTCGAATTCCAAGCCTAATTCCACAAGAAGCATGACTGAAAAAACCACCAACTCGTACGAGCTCCTCGCTATCTTCGCGGGCAGTTTGCGTGAAAGCGAATTTAAGAAAGAGCTTGAGAGGCTAGAAACCGAGCTCGCGCGCATCGCGAAAATTCTAAACAAAGTTGTTTGGGCCAGCCGCCCACTCGCCTACAAGATTGACGGTGAAATGACCGGCAATTATTTCGTCACGCATTTCGAAGCCGAAGGTAAAGAAATCAACAAGCTCGACAATTCCCTGCGCCTCGATCCGAAAATCATTCGGCATTTGATCTGCAAGACTCCGAAAAATTACAAATGGCGCGAATACACTGAAGAAGATCTTGAACACGATTTCACGAAATTGGATCGCACCGAAGCAGCCGTCGAGCCGCGCTTCGTGAAAAAAGGCACTGCCGCTGCCAAACGACCAGCCGCAGCCACCACGAAAAAGATTGAGAAAAAAATCGAACCTCAGGCTGATGCCGGAGAAATCGACAAACAGCTCGACGATATTCTCGCTGATTTATAAAGTAAAAAGCTAAATTTAATTTTTAAAATGGTTAAAAATTCTTCAGTTCGCAAGCTCTGCAAATTTTGCGCCGCACACGCCGAGTTTATTGATTACAAAGATGTGCGCATTTTGCGCCGCTACATCAATCTCGATGGCAAAATTCAACCACGCAAATATTCGGGCGTTTGCCTGAAACACCAGCGTATGCTTTCGAACGCGATTAAAAAGGCGCGCATTGCAGCGCTTGTCCCCTTCGTCCGCGACGCGGTTTTATAGTCTAAAATAACGAACCCGCCGCCTTAGCTCAGTGGTAGAGCACTTCCATGGTAAGGAAGGGGTCTCGGGTTCAAGTCCCGAAGGCGGCTCCACTCCAAAAAATAATCCTCACTGCTTAATCCTTATTCCTACCTTGTCTAAATTTGCAATCATCGGTCTCGGCGGCAAACAGTTCCGCGTCAGCGAAGGCGACAAAATCATCGCTGAGAAAGTCGCGGAAGCGGACGCCGGCACGATCAAAATCAATCATGTCTTCCTCGTCGCCGACGGCGATGCCGTGAAAATCGGCGCACCAATCGTCGAGGGCGCGAGCGTCGAGGCGAAAGTTTTGGGAGTGAAGAAAGGTGAAAAGATTCGTGTCTTCAAGATGAAACAGCGCAAACGCTACCGCCGCGAAAGAGGTCATCGTCAATTTGAGATGGAGCTGGAGATTTTGAAAATCAATGGCTAATCGAGCCTTTCAGAATTGGCCTCAATTCAGACTTCGTAGGTTTTTTGGTTGGATGACCTACGGGATTAGACTTTTGAGGTTCACCATTATTTTTTCCATTCCTATATTCGCGCTTTAAATCCAAGCTATCCAAGTGGCTGTCAGCATCTTCTTTTTTTGCAAAAATTGACGAACCCAAAAACAAAACCGTGTTAACGCCTTTGACCTGAAGATAACCCTTCTCATCAACTCCAAGTAGGGTGACTGTCTCGATTCTGTTGCCGTATTTAACGATTATCCAAGCATCTTTACCTTCTAGTCTCCCCGCCCCAAAAGACTCTTTAATTTTTTTTAATCTCTCTAAAATTTCGTCAAAAAAACGACTTTTCATGTCTATCCTCGAAACATGACCGCGTTCACAACGTAATTCAGTTGCTTTCAAAATTAAGCTAATGGAATCAGGCTTAGGATCAAGCTCGTCTAATAGATTCTGAATCTGGTTTAGCTTTTCTTGCCGTGAAATTTCCTTCTTGTAAAGCTCTAATTGAGCCCGAATTATTGATTCAGGATTAAACACTTCCGTTATGTCGGGAGGAGCTTCCCTATCAGTGGCAGTGGCAAATTTTTCTATCTGTTCTTTTTTCGCAGCAATAGCCTTTTGGGTTTCAATTGGAATCGGCCAATTCAAACCTAGTGCTTCAACTTGCTTGCGAATTTGCGCGACCATTTCAGTGGTCAAGCCATCAACTCCGCTCAGCGCTTCTGTTTCATATTTTTTCATTTGAAAAATTAAGACCGGATTCTAAAGCAAATCTAAAATTTGGCAAATCTCGTCTAAAGCTCGAGCTTGCTTTGCAATCAAAAATCCTTATGAATTCTGATACTTGTAGGACTTCTTCATCGCCTTCCAAAAAACATCGCGGCTGATACAGTGTGGATTCGTACCATCGCAGTCTTTGTTCTCAAGTAAATTTTGGTAGTGGGCGAAAGTGTGACTGTCCTCATATTTGTACGGATCATCTTGCAGGTTTTTTGTCACAGCTGCGTGTGCCTTGTCCACATCGCCACCCGCTTTAGCCAATTCTTCCTGCATGCCGAGATTGTAAGCGCGCACCAAACCTCTGAATTCAGCTGATTTGGCTTCTTTCTTCACAGTATCGATCGCCTCACCGAGAATTGCCGCGACCGGAGCCGCCGCATCGGATTCGACCAAATCCATGAGTTCGCCGAAAGCCTGCTTCTTAGCTTCGTCTGTCACTTTTTCTAAAACTTGATCTTTGATATAACCAGTCACGCGATCCAGCTCCCTGGCTGAATCCTGCTGTTGTTGATTCAAGCCCTTCTCAATCGCTGCTTGGCGCTCCAACATGCGCTCGTAAAAAAGTAGCTGCTCGTCGTATTTCTTCTCCTTTTCGGTCGGATTGGAATTCCAAAATTTGAGATAGTCTTTGGCGTTACCAAGTTTTTCATCCCACCGAAGCTTCAGTAATTCCGCATCATCCATATTTTCAATGTTGTTGTTCGGATCGTTTTTGTAAGCCAATAAATCACGCATCGTCTGATACTCTTTTTCCGTCATGCTATTACCCTGATCTCTCAGCCGATTATTCAGCTCAACCAAGGTGTCTTTTGATTTTTGATCGAGCTTACCGCTAGCGTAATCAACCGCCGCTTGCTTATTCAGCGGATCGCTCAGAGATTCATAATCCTTTTTATTATTAGCATTCATGACATCGAGATAGTCCGATTTCTTGGACTCGAGACCTGCTAATTGTTTTTGCAATTCCGGATCATCGCCTTTTTTAAGTTCATTTTTCAAAAAATCGATTTGTTCATCAATCTCAATCACACTGCCGGAAGTGACCGAGGGCGACACCGCAGTGACGCACTGAGCCTTGTCGGAGCCGGTCAGCATTTTGCAGCCGCTCGGATTTTCGAATTTGATGGCAGTGCTCAGAATGCACTCTGCTTTCGTGTAGGAATAAATACCACCTTCAATCTTGTCGCAAACACCTAAATCTCCAGTGTTTTCCGCGATTTTCAAATAGCATTTATCTCGTGGCGGATTCGAGCCAGTATCTTCGAAGTCTGCGCCTTTGATCTTCGCGCACGCGTCGGGATTGGCGTCCTGAATCGCGTTGTTCTGCAAACAATGATCGGGGTTGTCGAAAAAACTACACGCCCATTCATTGATCGTACCGCAACCGGACAAGAAAAAAGGCAAAATTAAAATCGCTGCCAGCGTGCCGCTGTTTTTGCCGAGACCTTTTTTGAGAATTAATTTGACGACGAGAATCAAAACCCAAATAACGATTAACCCAAATAAAAACTTGGTGGTCGAGAGCAGCGGCTCGGCAATGTAGTAAGTGGTGGCTCTGGCGATGTCGGTGTATTTATTTTCGAGCAGCGCATCACGAGCAAATAAGTACCAAGGCAACGCCATCAGCGCCGCCAGCAGCGGATAGCTCAGTGAGAATTTTTTCAGCTTGGTGATTTTCAGAATCAAGTAAACGGCGTAGCCTCCGAGCAGCGACAAGAAACCCGCAGCCAAACCAGTGTAAATGCTGTATTTGCTGAAGATTTCTGTCACTTGTGAATTGGCGATATCAGCGTGCTTGATCGCCATCAGGTCGTAAGCGCAGAAGTAATAAAGTCCGGCGAAAATTAGCCAAAATAAGAACGGCAACCAAGCCGAATGTAAAAAACATTTTCTGGTTTTTGCTTTTTGCGCTGTTTTAGCCATTGGTGGTATTTAAAGGTGGGGTTGAAAAAATTTTAATCGAGTCGGTGAGATTTCACAATTTCACTGCCCCAGCCATATATTTTTGGGGAATGTCTTCAAGCCGCATTTTTTCGAGCGGCAGATAATCGAGCGGATCAACATGGTCGCCATTGTCGATGACCTCAAAGTGTAAGTGTGCGCCGGTCGTCATGTAACCCGCACCAGCTGTACCGGGAATGCCGCCCGAGAGCCCGATCAAATCGCCCGCCCGCACAGCTTCACCCTCTTTCACAAAAATTTTGGAGATGTGACCATATACTGTAGCGAGCCCGTCAGAATGTGCGAGCGTGATATAAGAATAGCCTCTACCGTTATCCTGAGCTTTATACACGATTCCTGGCGCAGCTGCGGAGACGCGCGAACCCTGCGTGAGTCGGAAGTCGATGGCTTCATGCTTGACGCCGAAGCGCGTGACATAGCTCGCATCGTGGAAATAAGCCGTGATGCCGCGCCCCGGACTCGCCGGCCAGAGTACGCGCGGAATGCGATCAGGGAAAATCACTCCTGCAAACGAAGCCACTGATTGATCCTCCAATAGCTTCGCGAAATCTTCCTCGCTCAAGCTACCCTTCAGGGTTTTGAGCTGGCTATCAATCACACCAAGTTGCGATTTCAATTCGGCGACTTCAGCGAGTGCCTGAAGTTGCTGTTTTCTCGAATCCTCGACGAGCTGGCGATATTGCTCTTCCTGCCCGCGCGTCTCATCTAGCAAAGATTGCTTCGCCGCACGCGTCTCAGCCAGCTCGCGCGTGCGCAGCATGATTTCCTGCTGTAGCAGAATCAGCTCGCCTCGCTTCGCCAGCAAATTCGCTTTCACGGTTTCGTAATCAGACTGTTTTTGCTGTAAATCGAGGATCAGACTCGCGGAGATATTTTGAAGAATGTCGAGGTAAGTTTTCTTCGTCTCGACATCTGCCAGCGATTCGTCCGTGAAAAGAAATTTGAGTGTGGAAATTTCACCGGTTTTCCAATCCGTGTATTGCATCGTCTCGGAATAAGCGAGCCGGATGAATTCATCGAGCAAATCACGCGAACGCGCCATCGCCACTTCGCGCATCTCGGACAATTCTTCGAGGTCGGCGAGCTCGAGCTGAATCGACTTGGTCGCCTCCTGCAAGTTGTCGAGATTGGCTTGTTCCCGCGCCAGGTTTTGGTCGAGATTCGCGATCTGCGCCGCCAGCGTATTGACCTGCGCTTCGAGCAGCGGCAATTTATCTTTCACGACCTGATCGACTGAACCAGCGGAATTGAGATAGGTCTCGTATTTTTTGTCGATTTCATTACGCACGAAGATGAGTGCATCGACCGTCTTGCTCGCCTGGTCAAAAACTCCCCGCTCAGTCGCCGCGAGTGCGAGCGGAGTCGCGAAAACAACGAGACCGAGAACGAGTGAGATGAATTTGGAAATTTTCAATGTTCGATTTTATTCAGTCGGCTGAATCTTGACGATTCGCGTGCGCACATTGTCGAGCTTCGGAATCGTCAGAACCAAAACGCTTTTTTTAAATTCGGCACGCGCCTTTTTGGAATCGACCGCCTCCGGCAAAACAATCGAGCGCGAGAATGGTCCGAAGAAACATTCCTGAACGAGGAAATCATCGTCCGCCATCTCGGGCAAAGGCGAAATGCGCTCACCCTCGATCGTCACGACATCCTCGGTAATCTCGACACGCACATCATCCGGGTGCACCCCGGCGAGCGGCGCGACGATAATCAAATTGTTGTTCGTCTCGTGCACATCGACCGCGAGCTGCGCTACTTCACTGTCTTCGTTTTCGGCAATTTCCGGTGTCACTTTGCGCAAGGTCGAAACCGGCACAGGTACATTTTGCGGGCGTTTCAAATTCGTAGCGAGGTTGCCGATGCCGATTGGTTTTGGGTCGAAGCTCATGGCTCAATTTTAAATTTAAAATTGAAAATTTAAAATTTTACTTACTAGACTTTTTCGCGATTCGAGTTCGCAGCTCCGCCCCCACAATCGCCTTCCACTTGCCGCAGGACAAATCACCTTCCCAACAAATTTTTTGGGTCTCGCAAGTCGGTCCCGCGAATTTGAAAATATTGGGTGCGATTGGCTTCACGAGCTTCAGCATCTCGTTCGCCAGCTCGCGAATCTCCCACTGCGCGCGGACGCAAAGCCGGTGTTCGAAAAAATTGAGCAAGCCCCGCGCGTTCATCGTAAGAATGATGTTGGTCTTGGTCGCCTGTGGCGTGAGATAGCGCGCATCCTCAGGCTTGATTTCCAGTGCTTTCAGCTTCTCGACAGTTTGGTCTAGGCTTTTTTTGAATTCCGCGACGACCTGCAGCGCCTCCGGATTATTCGCGATGGAGGCCGGGACGACGAAGTCCGTGTGAGTTTTGTTGTAGCGCCCGGACTTGATGGAGTAGCTCGCGTGGCGGTGCCGCACTAGCTGCGTCTCGGTGACGCGCGAAACTCCCTCGACAGCGAAAGTGAAACTCGCGTGTTCAATCGTCGAGAGATGTCCGGAATTCATCACGATATCAATCAAGCGTTCGCGTTTTTCGAGCGAAATCGTTTCTTTCAATTCTTCGCCGCTTTTCGCGGAATAGCACTGATTGATCGCTGCCGCGACGACAGCTTCCGGATCGATGGTGTGGGAAATGAGAACGACTTTCATTTTTTCTTTTTTAAAATCTTGCCGAGCGAACCCGCAACAATCGTCTTCTTCGGCACATCATTGATCACGACTGCGAGCGCGCCAATCTTGGAATCACTGCCAATCTTGACCGGTCCGAGAATTTTCGCACCCGCACCAATCACGACGCGATCACCAATCGTCGGATGCCGCTTTTTTTGCAGATTTTTTTGCCACCAACCAATCGCGCCGAGCGTCACATCATGATAAATCATGACATCATCGCCGACCTCCGCCGTCTCGCCAATCACGACGCCATAACCATGGTCGATGAAAAAGCGCTTGCCAATCCGCGCGCCGGGATGAATCTCGATTCCGGTGATGAAGCGTCCGATTTGCGAAATCAGCCGTGGGAAAAATGGAACACCAAGCTCGAACAGCGGATGCGCAATGCGGTGAAAAACGAGCGCCCACATCCCCGGGTAAAGCAAAATCTCAAGCGGGCGCACTCCGCCACGCAGCGCAGGATCGCGTTTCATCGCAGCTGAAATCCAATCAAACATTTTAGGTGGTAGGGTTTAGGGGATAGGGTTTAGGTTTTAGGTTGTAGGTTGTAGTAATTTTCTACGAATCACGAAGAGGATTTTAGCAACTTCGGACAAATCAGCGAGTATTTTTTCAGTTTGATTTTCATCGAAATATTTAAATTCGCCCGCGAGCAAAATTTGCGTTTCAAGCTCCGCTGCCGAACCAAGTGCTGTGCTTAAAAAATTAGCATAATCCTTTCGTGTCGAACGAGCTGAACCCTCGGCGATATTTGAAGACAGCGAAACCGCCGCCCGGCGCATTTGGGATTTCAAACCGCATTCTTCACTTCGCGGAAAATTTTCCGTAAATTGATAAATCTTTTTGGTCAAAACAAAACCTTTCTGCCAAACGATTAGTTCTTTAAAATTTCTAATCATAAATTTACTATACCCTAAACCCTGTCACCTATACCCTACACCCTATCCCCTAACTTCAGCCTAAAACCTTAATGCGTTCCTGAATTTTCGCGATTTTCTCCTCGACGGATTGCAATTTCGCGCGCTCGGCATCGACCACATTTTTCGGCGCGCGCGCGGTGAAGTCTTCGTTTGCGAGCTTTTTTTGAATGACGGCGAGATAAATTTCCGTCTCTTTGAGATCAGCTTTGAGTCTTTTCTTTTCGACTTTGGGGTCGAGCAATTTCGCAAGCGGCAGGTAAATCTCAAGCCCGGCTTCGAATTTCGCGACGGCGTTTTCAACTTTTTTGCCGCTCTTCTTCACGACGAGCGAACTCAGACGCGCGAGCTTCTTAATCTCGCTCGACTGTTTTTTGAGAAATGGTTCGAATTTCCCAGCGTAGACAACCGCCGAAATTTGGCGCGCTGGCTCGACATTCATTTCATTGCGCACCGAGCGAATGGCGGAAATAATCGCAATCACGATTTGCATCTCTTCTTCAATTTTCGGATTGATGTGCGCTTTGAGTGAACGCGGGTATTTTTCAGTCGCGAGCAATTTCGGCTTCTTAGCATTTGGGAAGAATTTCTCCCACAATTTCTCAGTCGCAAACGGAATGAAGGGATGCGCAAGTCGGAGAATCTGCGCCAAGACATGCGCGAGCAATTTCTTGTTCGGCGTGTCTTTCGTGATTTCGAGATACCAATCGCAAAAATCACTCCACACAAATTCCTGAATTTTGGCGGCGGCTTCACCGAAAGCGTATTTCTCGAAAGCCTGATTCGCTTCGAGAATGAGACGATTCAGACGCGACAAAATCCAGCGGTCGGGCAAACCGTGCGGCGCTGGATCAGACGGAATTTCAATTTTTTTGTCACCCAAAACTCCGAAGACATAGCGCGACGCATTCCACAATTTATTGACGAAATTGCGTTGACCAGTGACTTTCGTCTCGCTGAATTTGAGATCCGTGCCCGGCGTCGAGCCGACCACGAGCGAAAGCCGCAGCGCGTCCGTGCCGTATTTTTCAATCATCGCGAGCGGGTCGATGCCATTGCCGAGACTCTTCGACATTTTGCGACCCTGCTCATCACGCACGAGTCCGTGCAAATAAACTGTCTTGAATGGAGCTTTGCCAGTGAATTCCGCGCCGAGCATGACCATGCGCGCGACCCAGAAAAAGAGAATATCGTAGCCAGTCTCGAGAACTGAATTCGGATAAAAAGTCTTGAGGTCTTTGGTATTCTTCGGCCAGCCGAGCGTCGCGAATGGCCACAGCCCACTCGAAAACCAAGTGTCGAGTACATCTGAATCGCGGACCAAACTGAGATTGCCACAAGTTGGGCATTTTTTCGGTGGCGTCTCGGAGACAATCACCCGCTGACAACCTTCCTTTTTTTTGTTCTTCTTGTCAGCGAATTCGGGGACTTTTTTGCAATACCAAACTGGCAATTGATGTCCCCACCATAGCTGGCGCGAAACACACCAATCACGAATCTCATCGAGCCAGCGCGTAAATTCTTTTTCGAAGCGCGCCGGTACGAATTCGAGCTGACCTTTTTTGACTATTTTCAAAGCCTTTTCTGCCATCGGCTGCATTTTGACAAACCACTGCATCGACTCCAGCGGCTCGATCGTCGCGTCGCAGCGCGAGCAGTGCCCGACGGAATGCGCGTGCTTTTCAATTTTCTCCAAATTACCGATGTCGTCGAGATATTTGACGACCGCTTTACGCGCTTCGTGTAAAGGCATGCCGACGAAACGACGACCGGCGTGCTTCGTCATTTTGCCGTGCGGTCCGATCACGACAATGGAAGGTAATTTGTGCGTGCGACCAATTTCGGCGTCGAGCGGATCGTGCGCCGGCGTGATTTTGACCGCGCCTGTGCCGAATTTCGGATCGACGCGCGCATCAGCCACGACCGGAATCTCACGATTCACGATTGGCAGAATCAAGGTTTTGCCGATGAAATCCTGATAACGGCGGTCGTCCGGATGGACTGCGACAGCGGTGTCACCGAGCATTGTCTCTGGTCGCGTCGTCGCGACACAAATCGAGCGATCCGTCGCACTGACGAAATAGCGAATGAAATAAAGATTGCCTTCTTCTTCGCGGTGCTCGACTTCGATGTCGGACAAAACCGTCTGGCAACGCGGACACCAATTCACCAGTTTTTTGTCGCGGTAAATCAGCTTCTTTTTGTAAAGATCGACGAAAGCGTGCGTGACCGCAGCCGAACGCTCGTCGTCGAGCGTGAAAGCCTCACGCGACCAATCGCAGCTCGCGCCCATTTTTTTGATTTGATCGGAGATACGAGCGTGATATTTGTCTTTCCACTCCCAGACTTTTTCGACAAATTTCTCCCGACCGAGATTCTCACGGGAAATGCCTTTTTCGAGCAGCCTTTTCTCGACGACATTTTGCGTCGCGATTCCGGCGTGATCCGTGCCGGGCAGCCACAAAACATCTTTGCCTTTCATCCGTTCGAAACGCGCAAGAATATCCTCAATCGTCAGCGTAATCGCGTGCCCGAGATGCAGCGCGCCCGTCACATTCGCCGGTGGCATCATCATCGTGAAGACATTTTTCTTCACTTTGCCGACAGCATGACCAAGTTCCGCCGCCGCCCACTTCTGCGCGATTTCCGACTCAACCTCATTCGGGAGATAAGCCTTGGTAATTTCATTCATCTTTTCAATTTTAACTAAATTTATGGTTTTGGTTAAGCATCGGCTGAATAAAAAATGTGCAACTTCTCTTTAAAAAGCCCAAAAAATAGCCTCGGCGCTTGTCTTTACAAAAATAATTTTAGTTTTAAAACAGAATAAGTCGGCTAAGCCAAACTGCTAAAATCTTCGCGTTGCCTCCCCTCTTTTCTGTCGGAATCGTTTTATTTGAAACCAAATTTTTGGAGCAATCGCTCCCCTCTTTGTTCGCTCAGAATTTTGCAAATGTGGAATTTTTACTCCGCGATCATTCGCCCAATTTCGTCGCGAGTAAATTCATCGAGCAAAACCTGCCCGACATCGCTGCCCGCGCCAAGATTTTTCGCGGTGAAAATTTGTGGCATTCCGGCGGAATGAATTTTTTGATTCGCGAATCGCGCGGCGAATTCTTCGTCGCAGCTTCAGCCGACGCACTTTACGAGCCGAATTTTTTGGTGCGAGCGGCTGAGATTTTGGCGCGTCCGGAGAATGCGAAAGTCGGCGCGCTCGGTGGAAAATTGCTGCAATGGGAAAATTTCCCTGAATCCCCCTTTGTAAAAGGGGGACGCGAGCCAACACACTCGCGAGATTCACAGAATTTTCCGAGCGGGGGGATTCTAGACTCAGCCGGCATCGGCGCAAAAAGATCCGGGAAATTTTTCGAAATCGGTTCGGGCGAAAATTCGGAAAAGTTCGCGGAGGAAAAAATCGTCTTCGGAATTTCCGGCGCACTCGCAATCTTGCGCCGCAGCGCAATCGAGGAAATCGCGGAAAATGGCGAATTTTTCGATGAAAAATTACATTTCAAAAATGATGTCGATCTCGCCTTTCGGCTAAATTGGCTCGGCTGGCAGGCGAAATTTTCGCCGGAAATCGTGGCGTGGCACGCGCGCGGACTCGGCGCGAGCAAAGCGCGCTCTGCACGCTCGAACTTCGAAAGAGAGAATTCCGCGTTCGGACAATTCGTCGTTTGGAAGAAAAACTTCGACGCAAATTTCTCCTGGCGCGTAAAATTTCTAATGCAATTGCGGCTGCTGGCACTGCGGATTTTCGGAATTTTCAGCCAAGCGGAAGGCGCGGGCATTCGAAAATTCGACGCAATCAGCGCAAACTTACAACTAGCGAAGCGGAAAATCTCCGCCCGTGAAATTGAAAAATTATTGGTCTAATTTTTTCCGACCAGCCAACTCAATGACTCAAAGACTCAAAGACTCAAAGACTCAAAGACTCAAAGACTTAACGACTCAATAGCCAATCACCCTCCGAACCTATTCCGAACCTAATAAATGAAGCTCTCAATCATCATTCTCGACTTCGCCAAATCGACGCGCGCGCTCGAAAATATCGCTGCGCTCCTGCGCCAAAAAACGAATTTTGATTTTGAAATTGTCGTCGCCGTGAATGCCGCGACTGATGCCAAAAAACAGAAATTCGCGGGACTCGTCAGTCAGCCGAAAATTAAATTGATTTTTAACACTGAAAATCTAGGCTATCCGCGCGGAATCAATGAGGCGGTCAAAAAATCGAGTGGTGAAATTTTGGCAATCGTAAATCCTGACATCATTTGTCGCGAGGAAAACTCGCTACAAAAATTGGTCGATTTCTTCGCGCGAGATGCGGAGATCGGCGTACTCGCACCGCGCCAAATTCGCGACACCGACGGCGCGACTGAGATGACGATGCGCGCTTTCCCGAAATTATCGAATCAAGTTGCACGCCGAACTTTTTTGCGTCGCTTGCCAATCCTGCGCGAGCGCGTCGCCTACGACGAATGCCGTGATCTCGATCTTGCGCAAATCCAAAAAGTCGATTGGCTGCAATCAAGCTTTTGGCTCGTCGCACGCGATCTTTGGGAAGAATTGGGCGGACTCGATGAGCGCTTTTTTCTGTTCATGTCCGACCCGGATTTTTGCCGACGCACTTGGGAGGCTAATAAAACAGTTGTTTTTTTACCTGAAGTCACTGTCGCGGCGGACGGCGTGCGCTGCTCCTCAGGTGGCTTCCTCGCTTTTTTCCAGAAGTGGACACTGCGCCAACACCTGCGCGATGCCTGGAAATACAGTCGAAAATGGCGTGGCAAAAAAAGTCCGCGGAATTAGTTTTCTTGCTTTTGTTCCATTTCAGCCAAGTATCCTCGCAAGTTTGCAACCAAATCTGAAATCTCTTGTTGTGAAAGAATCGGCAAAGCCTGGACAAAGTTATGAGACCTGAGAACGATTAGCAAATCTCGAACCGTAGCCAAGAGTGGATTATTATTGGGATTAATAGAAGGATTAAAGTCATCATCAAAACCACCTTCAGAATCATATCCATCATTTTCCGGAGTAGTAATTCCCATAATTTTAAGCCTTACATTTTGACGCTGCATTCTTGTATAAAGTTCTGGATCATCATAATTTACACCATCTAATCCTAGGCCTGTCATTTTTCCATAAACACGACCATATTTTTCATTTAACTCTGGCAATGCTGTTTCCCCTTTAGCATCTATCGCGATTAGTTTTTGCAGTATTTGTCCTAAGTAAGTGGTAACTCGCTCAAAATCGGCAAGAGTAAAAAATGGCATTTGCTGACCCTGTTTCAACTCCGATGAAGCTCTTCGAACATTGTCCGTATTTCTAACACCCTTCCGCATTAATTTTAGACCTTTGAAAACCTCAAAGTTTTTTTCAGGAACAGGAACTTGCTCGGGGGTGGTGTTATTAGGGTTACCCATTTTAAAAAAATTAAAGGGATTGATTTTAACCCTTTACTCTTTTTTTGCAAATTAGTTTCTGTAAAACTCCGGCAGAATTTTGGGCGGACGGACTGAGGAAATTTTCCCGAGTGTTTCGAGGTCGGCGATTTTGATTTTGCCGAGGTAAAGTTTCTGGAGGTCGCCGCCGTCTTCGGCGAACTTTTGAATTTTGCGGAAGCCGGAAAAGTAAATCGCTTCTTTCGTGAAGCCGCCTTTTTGCGCCGTGTCGGTCAAACCGCGTTTGATTTTGACCGCTGTTTTCCAGGCGCGTTCGTCGTCGAAGCCGAATTTTTTGACGAAGTTGAAAATTCCCCGGAAAGATTTTTCCGCCGATTCAGCGACCGCAAGATAATTCAGTGCCGGCCAAAATTCTTTCTCGGAATTTTTGGCGAGAACTAAGCTTTGATTGAAAATCGCCAAGCCTTCTTCGGTCTCGAGATAATTGCCGAAACCCCGCGCGAAAATTTTGAAAGGCTGCGCACTACCATTTTCACCGCGCAAAATGTGCGTCTCGATTTCGTGCGCGATTGTCGCGCGCAAACCTGCCGGCGACCAACGCGCCGCACGCCGCACGAAAAGCGTGCCGGATTTCCCGGCGAGCGCGTCCGCGACGAGATCCTCGCGCAAGACAACTTTCCAATTTTTGAGACCATATTGAGCGAAGACTTTTTCGAATTCCCCTGCCGCCATGGCGGAATCAAGCGTCGCACTTTCGGCTGGAAATGTTTTTGGTTTGGCGGCGAGCTGCTTGCGCGCGATGGCGAGATCTTCCTCGGTCGGAAAACCGTAAAGTTGCCTGGATTTCAGTGAAAAATCCGGTGTGTCGATTGCTGCGAGTAGATTAATTTTGCGCCGAATTTCAATTTTTTTGTCGCGAAAAATCGCGCAAAGCGGCGTCTCCGGGAGCTTGATCGCGGCCAGCTCGTCGAGCAAATCTTGCGGCACGAAAGCTAATTTGCGATAGGTGAAAACCGGCTCGTATTTTTTGGAGGCGAAAAATTTCTCTTTTTCCGCAAGCAAATTGGTCGGTTTCAGGAAATATAGAAGCTTGATTTTTTTGTCGAGCTCGGACAGCTTTTGGTCGATTGCGACGAAGTCGATCTTGGACGAGACGGCGGAATCACTTTCTTGCGGCAAAATTTTCTCCTCGCGCAAAACCGGATTGATGAGGAAATTGGTGAGATCGCGCCGTCCGAGAATAATTTTGTAATTGGCTAAACTCAAATCGGTCTTTTCCGCGACGGTCGTGATGCGCTCACCCGCGATGATAATTTTGAGGTGAACATTTTTGACACTTTCGCCGACGCGCGGCAGATTCAATTTCTCAGCTAATTGTGCATCAACCGCGCTCGTCTCGTGCGTCGCATCGAGCTCGACCTTGACGCGGTAAATCAGATTTTCTTTAAGGAGAATTTCTGCCGATTCGATGAAATCCACAATCTTTTTCTTGGGATATTTCCGTTGTTTTTGAATTTTGCCGAAAAGCTCCTTGCCGAGCTTCACGCCCTTTTCCGGCGAATCAACTTTCAAACCACGAATCCGTTCGAGGCGTTTTTTGAGCGGCGCGAGATTCGCAGTTTGCACTGACAAACCGGCGCGCGCATTCACCTCAAGCAAGACCGGTCCTTCTTTTTGATCGACGACGACATCTGCCGCGAGGTAGCCGAGATTCGTGTGGAGCTGCGCTGCGCTCGCAATCGCGAGAATGCGGTCGAACTCAGGAATCACATAACCAGCCGTCGCCATGCCGCCCGGCAATTCGTCGAGTCGGCGATTGAATTGGACGGCGTAAGTCGTTTTACCGGAAGCCAAATCGATGCCGAGCCCGATTCCGCCGAGGTGGATATTCGCCTTGCCGCCACTCACCGGCGTCGGCACACGCAGCATCGCCATGACTGGAATGAGATTGTGGACGATGACGCGCACATCCGGCAAACCTTCGACTGCCAAGCCCGGAATGAATTCGACCGAATCAATGCGCGCTTCGAAAAAAGCGATATCCGGTAAATTGGCGATGGAATATTCACCGTCCAAAATATCCTCGATGTGCTCGCGCAATTCGGCTTCGGTGATTTTGGCACCGCCGACTTTTTGCCAAACGCCATCGATAATTTTGTCTTTCACGACGATGATTCCCTCGCCGCCGTAACCAGCATTTGGTTTCAGTACGAATGAATCCGGCAAGCCGTCAAAATCAAACTTTTCAAATTCAGCGTGATTGCGAATCGTCGCAATAATCTTCGGGACAGGAATGCCGCGCGCCGCCAGAAAGCGTTTGGTCGCCAATTTGGAGTCCGCCATCTGCACCGCCTTTTTGCGGTTGAAAGGATGAAGATACTGCAAATTCCGCGCATTGATTCCAAGGATGCCGTGATTGGAAAAAATTTTCAATTGAAGATTTTAGATTGCCGAAAAATTTTTAACTTTTGAGATAAATTCAAAACCCAAATTTTTAAAAATTGGAAATTAAGATTTATTTACAAAATTATGAAATTTAAAAATTAGCCAACCTGGTTCAAAAGTCCGCCCGCCGCGACGATGTTCTGTAAAAATTCCGGCAGCGGCTCAACTGTAAATTCAGTTTTTTGCGTCAAATTCTTGATTTTGGAATTAGCGAAATCAATCTCGAGCGCATCGTTCTCGGCGAATTTGGCGGCAGCATCAGCGAGCACGAAAGTCGGCAGACCGAAATTGATTGAGTTGCGAAAAAAAATCCGCGCGAATGATTCGGCAATCACCGCCTGCACTCCTGCGCCGACGAGCGCCCACACGGCGTGTTCGCGACTCGAACCGCAGCCGAAATTTTTGCCCGCGATGACGATTGGATTTTCGGCGGAATTTAATTTCGCGCCGCCGAGCGCCTCGAGCGCATGCGCCGCCAGCTCAGCGGAATCCGACGAAGTCAGATATTTCGCCGGGATGATGAGGTCGGTATCGATGTCGTCTCGCGCGAAAATTTGCGCGGAGCCAGAAATATTTTTCATGAAGAGATTTTAGCAAATAGTGCGAACACAGGATTTGCTCGCGCGAAAAAAGTTGTCTAAAATTCAACCAACTTAACCCCCGCAAAATGAGCACTCCATTCAAGTTGATCAAGGCAATCTATGTTTACACGGCCGCTCTCGTCGGACTACTCATCCTCGCTGCGGGCTTTTACGGTTTATTTGAATACATGCTGAGCATCCTATTTATCAATGTGAGTTTCGATGCGCTTTACGCGATTACTCCGCTTGCGCGCATCACCACCGGTCTGCTCATCATGGTGCCGCACTGGGCGATTGGTCATCATTTCCATCTCGTTGAGCACAAAGCTAAAAAATGATTACACCTAAATTCTTTCTCGAGCTCCTTCTCCTCGGTTTTTGAGAGGCTCGATTTTTGTGAAATTGAAGCCTCTCGAAACTGAGAGGCTTTTTATTTAAACTTCCTAAAATGACTAAAACCATCAAAATTTTCGACACGACACTGCGTGACGGCGAGCAATGTCCCGGCGCGAGCTTGAATCACGATGAGAAATTGAAAATCGCAGCGCAGCTCGAAAAGCTCGGCGTCGACATCATCGAAGCAGGTTTCCCGATTGCGAGTCCGGACGATTTTCGCGCAGTCAATGAAATCGCCAAACTGGTGAAGAAATCGACGGTCTGCGGCTTGGCGCGCGCGATTGAAAAAGACATTCAAACTGCTTTCGAAGCGGTGAAGCCCGCCAAGAAAAAACGCATCCATCTTTTTCTGGCGACGAGCGACATGCATTTGAAATACAAATTGAAGATGAGCCGCGCCGAAGCTCTGGTCAGGATCCAGGAAATGGTCAGCTTCGCGAAAAATCTAACCGCCGACATCGAATTCAGCCCGGAAGATGCGAGCCGCTCTGATCCGAAATTTCTTTATCAGGCACTCGAGATCGCGATCCGATCTGGCGCGCAGACTCTGAATATTCCGGACACCGTCGGCTATTCCACTCCAACTGAATTCGGTAATTTCATTAAAAATATACGGAAAAATGTGCGCGGCGTGAAAGATGTCGTAATTTCAGTGCATTGCCACGATGACCTCGGTCTCGCCGTCGCGAATTCGCTCGCCGCCGTCGAAAACGGCGCACGCCAAGTCGAATGCACGATGAATGGCATCGGCGAGCGCGCGGGCAACACGAGTCTCGAAGAAGTCGTGATGGCGATTAAAACGCGCCAGGATTTTTTCCAGCTGAAGACCAATGTGAAACCGAAAGAAATTTTTCGGACGAGCCGCTTAGTCTCGAGTCTGACTGGCTTCGTCGTGCCACCGAATAAAGCGATTGTCGGCTCGAATGCTTTCGCGCACGAATCAGGCATTCACCAGCACGGCATCTTGGCGAAACGCGAAACTTACGAAATCATGAAAGCCGAAGATGTCGGTGTCGAGCGAAACAGATTGGTACTCGGCAAACATTCCGGACGCGCCGCGCTGATCGCGCGGATGAATGAGCTCGGATTCAAATTGACGCAGAACGAACTCGACAAATCGTTCGAGCGCTTCAAAATTTTGGCAGACAAGAAAAAAGAAATCTTCGACGAGGACTTGGAAGCTTTGGTCGTGAATGAAATTTCGGAAGCGACGGCGGAATGGAAAGTCGAATCGGTCGAAGTCACAGCCGGCACGGGCAAGAAACCAAAAGCGGCAATCGCGCTGCGCAATTCTGCCGGCAAGATTTTCAAGCAAAAATCCGGCGGAACTGGTCCGGTCGATGCTGCTTATTCGGCGGTGAATAAAATCGTCGGCGAAAAAGTAAAGCTGCTCGAATTCCGCATGGACGCCGTGAGCGAAGGCATCGACGCGCAAGCGACTGTCGCGGTGAAAGTCGAGACGGCAGCCGGACGGATTTATTCCGGCAAGGGCAGCCACACCGACATCGTCGTCGCGAGTGTGAAAAGTTATCTGAACGCGCTGAATAAAATCATCGCAGGAAAAGAGCGATTGAAAATAGTCTTATGAGGCTGAATCGACCCGCAAACCAGGCATACGAGAGTCTACATACTTATTAATAGCAACCCTGGTTTGAGCTACAACTTCCTTCCATGTTCTCCTAACAAAATCTGGCAGTTCCCTTCTTTTACGAGATTTTCTTTTCGCTGACTTGCCAGTCACACCACTATAATTCTTTGATTTCCTCTTCGTAGTGTTGATAAGCCCTCTTGCTCTCTTTAAATTAAAATACGCCAATCGATGAATAGGCTGCAACATTTTTTTCGCTGCTTCTGTCTTGAGATTTATTTCCTTTATTTTTTTAGATGCAACCTTCCTTGCAACCATATTTTTTTTAATTTTTTCTAATTTTTCTATAGCCAAGACTATTTTCTGAGGATTCTTTTTACCACTTAGTATTGCCTCCAATACCGCTCTATATTTTTGGGCATGCTGTTTAGTCTGAGGACACATTTCTCTAAAAGGATACTGCGGTAAGTGTGTTAGAACGATCAATGAATCTAATGGCATTAAACCCGCGTCGCCGGAATTCTCGAGCCATTGATCATGCGCTGACTTTTTTAATCTTCTTCTGTCTTTATTCCAATTAGCACGAGGAGATCTTTGGTTTTCATGTTTGCACTTTTTTTTAGGTACTGTGCAATTAAATGCAAAAGGCAAATCATCATAATCTCCATCATTTGATATTGCATCACCTGAACAAACCTCTGACGCTTCGGAAAAATTTTTCTGAGAATCCATAATCTAAAAAATTACTAGTGGGCAATTTTACTAAATTCATCAGTAAAAACAATAATCTCTTTAAGAAATTTCTTTATTTCTTTCCCTCTTCTCGCATCCATCCCTACGATCCTACTTGTCGGTGAAATGTACATAACCGCCTTCAGACATAGCGATAGTTTTGCCTTCAACAACATTGTGATTCATTCAAGCAGACTTACTCACTGCCAAGCAAAAAATCCAAAGCCTGTATTCAGCTTCTACAAGACAAAATCAAAGAATTGGTAATTTTTGACAAGTCTTTTTTTCGAAAGATATTGACCGGATCGGAAAGCCGCTTTATCCTCTCGCAAACATTTTTTTAAGTTAACTAATAAACTAGTTTATGAATGAGGAAGCAGAAATGGATATTATGGCGAAAAAAGCCATCAGCTTGCTGACGAGAGTTTTGTTTTTAGCTGGCGCTTTCACGGCTTTTGGAATTTTGATTCTGAAATTTTTGGGCAGCCTGTAATTATCTAATCACGCCACCTCGCGCGTCCATCCCTACAATCGCGAGCATATTCTCGACTTCCAATTCCCACAGCGCTTCCGGCATGCCGAACTCATCGAGAAAATCGACACCGCGAACTTCGCGAATCGCGTCAGCATAAAAAGCCGCCGCGCCGCCAATCGCGTGACAGTAAACCGCGCCGAACTTTTGCAAAGCTTGCGCCGTCGCTGCGCCCATCCCACCTTTGCCGATCAAAACGCGCGCGCCAGTTTTTTCGAGAAACTTGGGTGTGAATACATCAAGCCGCGCCGAAGTCGTCGGACCAGCCGCGACGATTTTCCATTTTTTATTTCGGAGAATGGCAATCGGTCCGGCATGAAAAACACCAGAACCCTTTAACCCCCGAGTTAACTCGGGGGTTAAAGAACCACCTTCCACTACAAAATTGTGCACTTGATCTCGCGCCGTGAAAATCCGACCGGAAATCGCGACCAGCTCCCCCGCTCGTAATTCACGCACGGCCTTTTCGGAAATCGGCAGCTGAATTTTCTTAGCTTTTTCAATAACAGAGGTTAACTCACCACCTAGGTGGTGAGTTAACTTTTTGGAATAATTATTTCTAAGAATTTGACCTTTTGCGTCGAGAATAATTTTGCCACGCCGAGTCGCCCAGCAGGAATAAGCCAAAGTCACGAAAAAACAGGCCGGATGGCGCGGGAGCGAGGCGATACGACAATCGAGTAAAGTCGTCTGACCGCCGAGTCCACCCGGTCCAATTTTGCTGGAATTGATTGAGCGCAGAATTTCAGCCTCCAACTTCGCTAATTTTGAATCAGAATTTGGCGTACCGATTTTTTGGAGCAGATTTTTTTTAGCAATTTTGAAAGCCTCGGCACGGTCTCCCCCAATCACGATCGAAACAATTCCAGGCGGGCAGCCTTTGCCGACGGAGCTTTCGAGAATTGCGAGCGCCGCCTTTTTCACGCCCGCTAAATCGCGCCCGGCGAGTCCGGATTTGGTTTCGAGCGGCAAAGCAACTTGAGCCGAGACATTTTCACTCCCACCACCTTTCAGCAAAAGCGAAATTTCGACAGCTCCCCTCTTTCGTAAGCCGAAGGCTTCCCTTCGGGAAAGAGAACCTGAAGAGCTTTTAGATTCGAATTCGATTTTCGGAATGTTGCCTAGATTTTTACCTGAAACAGAGTCAACTGAGTTCGGTCGCAAAAGACCTATTTTCGTAGCTTTGCGCGTCGCTGCGTCAATCGCCTTCGCGATTTTCGACCAGCTCTGAGGCTCAGCCTTGACGAAAAAAGTGAGTGAGCCGGTGTCTTGGCAAAGCGGTCGGTTTAATTTTTTTGCCAGCGCGATGTTTTGGAGAATGATCCCGAGCGTTAATTTCCCGCGTGGATTGGTTTCCCGATTTTTTGCCGCGAGCAAAGCCTCCACGACATCCGTCGGCAAATTCGTCGCTGCCGCGCGAATCAGTTCGAGAATATTCTGAGCGAACACACGCGCATTTTACCGCAATGCAAAAACAGCCCGCCGAAGCGAACCATTTTTGCTTTTTGGTCCAGTGCTGATCTCGCCGACAATCCAAAGATCGAGAGACGAGTGATTGAGAGATTCGCAAGCCGCCGAGGCGACCTGTGAAGAGCAGACAATCTCAGTAAAGGAACATTTATATTATATCAAAATTTGATAAAAATAGCAAGCGTGGCTGATTCGGATAAATTTATTTTGGTGCCCGGGGAGGGAATCGAAGCTGGCTCGACGATTTTTTTGATTTAAAAATTTCACAGCGGCACGCGCCGGGACGATTTTGCTTTTGCAAATTTTGTGCTCCTGAGTGTTCTCATCCTCCCCCGCCAAAATTAAAACCTCCTCGCTACGCGAGGAGAACTTAATTTTTGGTGCCCGGGGAGGGAATCGAACCCTCACAAGTTGCCTCACACGATTTTGAGTCGTGCGCGTCTACCAATTCCGCCACCCGGGCACATAGTCTTTGAGTCTTTGAGTTTTTAAGTCTTAAAGTGATTAAGTGCAAGTAGAATTTCTAAGCTTGCAGTTGAAAGAATTTATCATCTTTTTGATTTCATTAAGTTTTTGAAAATATTTTTCTCGTCTCAGCGCTGAAATAAGCTTTTGCTTTTCTGCTCTCAGTATCCAGACTTCGGTTTCGGCAGCCGAACCACGCGCGATGATGAAGAAGTGGATTATGTCATTTTTTGTTTTCCGGCTGAAGCCTTCCGCAATATTGGCACCAATCGAACCAGAGGAGCGCACGATTTGATCTTCGATAATCCAAGCAATTTTATTTTTAGGAAATTCTTTAACATCATCACAAACCATCTCAAACACATCTTCCGCCGCTTGCCAAACTTTTAATTCACGATAATCATAAACCGCAACCATTTTAACAATTTAATAACTCAGTGACCTAACGACTTAGCGACTCAAAGACTTAAAGACTTAACAACTAAGGACTTAACCGTCGCGCCGTCCGCACTATCCCCGACCACTTTCATTACCGCGCCGACCAAGATTCCCATCTTGGCTTTGTCGGTAATTCCGAGTTCGGCTTTTTTCATGGCAACGATTTCAGCGATTTTTTCCTCGGACAGCTGCGCGGGCAAATACTTCTCAAGCACCTCAATCTCAGCTTTTTCGATTGCTGCTAATTCTGGACGGTTACCTTGCTCGAATTGCTCGATTGAGTCACGCCGCTGCTTCACCAGTCTTTTGATAATTTTGAGAATCTCACCGTCTGCGAGCTCAACTTTTTGCGCACCAGCAACTTCAGCCTTCATAATTTCCGCTTTCAACATGCGTAGAGTCTGCTTCTCGACCTCGCGCGAATTTTTCATCGCATCGGTCAATTCGGCGACAATTCGGTTTTTGAGGTTCATCAGCTAGAATTAAGTTCATAAATTTTAGCAGAAATGTTTTTAGATGAAGTCTCAATCTCGATTCGAGCAGGCAAAGGCGGAGCCGGTGCAATTGCCTTTCACCGGGAAAAATATGTCACGAGAGGTGGACCGGACGGCGGACACGGCGGACACGGCGGCAATGTCTTGATCCGCGCGACCGCCAACCGCAACACGCTTTACCATTTCAAAGGTGTGAAACTTTTTGCCGCGGGCAACGGCGAAGGCGGCGCGGGCAATCTCTGTGCCGGCAAAGCTGGCGCGGATTTGGTACTCGAAGTCCCCGTCGGAACGACCGTCCTCGAAAGTGGCAAGTCGGTCGCGGATTTGGTGAGCGACGGTCAAACTTTTCTCGCGGCGCGTGGCGGACTCGGCGGCAAAGGCAATTCCAATTTTTGCAGCTCGACGCGCCAAGCGCCCCGTTTCGCGGAACTCGGCGAGCCTGGCGAGGCAAAAGATTTGAAGTTCGAATTGAAATTACTCGCCGACATCGGAATCATCGGTCTGCCGAGCGTCGGCAAAAGCACCTTGATTTCAGTCGTTTCTGCAGCGCGCCCAAAAATTGCCGAATACCATTTCACGACGCTCACACCGAATCTCGGTGTCGTCTCCCACCGTGGCGAAAATTTCGTCGTCTCGGACATGCCGGGGCTCATCCGTGGCGCGAGCCACGGCAAAGGACTCGGTCACCAATTTTTGAAACACGCCGAGCGCGTGCGGTTTTTTTGGCACCTCGTCGATGCGACGAGCAAGTCGCCGCTGACGGATTACAAAGTCATTCGCGAGGAGCTGCGCAAATTCAATCCGGCGCTGGCGGAAAAGCCGGAGGTTTTGGTTTTGTCGAAAACTGACCTGGTCGACACGAAGACACTCGTCAGTTTGCGCAAGAAATTTATGGAGAAAAATAAGGTGAAAATCTTTGAAATTTGTGCGCCCATCCATGAAGGTGTTGAGGAGCTGCTGAATTTTTCACTTGAAGTTTTGGCGAAAACGAAAGCGGCCGAGCCGCAAATTGAAATCGAGCTGCCGGTCTTCCGCCCGCATCTCGAGCAAAAATCCAAGTCTTTTACTGTGACAAAAAAGAACAAGAAGCTTTTCATCGTCGACGGTCCGCGGCTGAATCAGATTGTCGTGATGTCAGACATGACCAATCCAGAAGCGATTGCGCGCGTCCAAGATGTGCTCGTGAAATTCGGCGCGAATCGCGAACTCGCGCGCGCCGGTGCCGAACCGGGTGCGAAGATCGAGATTGCCGGAAAAATATTCGAGTGGTGGGGACAATAATTTAAAATTTAGATATTTTAGATTTAAAATTTTGGACAAAAACGAACTAAAAGATCGAACAAAAAAGTTCGCCCTGAGAATAATTAAGCTAGTCGAAAAACTTCCGCAAAACATAGCCGCTTGGACAATTGGTAAACAATTAATTCGCTCAGGAACATCAGTTGCAGCAAATTATCGTGCTGTTTGCTTAGCGAAATCTCGCGCTGATTTCATCGCAAAACTTGGGATTGTCGTCGAAGAAGCAGATGAAAGTATTTTTTGGCTGGAATTAATTATTGAAAGTAAAATAATGCCAAGTAAATTATTAGAACCACTTTTACAGGAAGCCAAAGAAATCACCGCAATTATGGTCGCGTCGAAAAAATCCGCCTCCAAAAAGCAATCTTAAATTTTCAATTTTAAATATGAAATTAGTCATTGGACTTGGCAATCCCGAAAAAGACTACGGCAAGACGCGACATAATTTCGGCTTCCGCGCTGTCGATTTTTTGGCGGAGAAACTTGGATTTCCCGAGCTTAAATTAGAGAAAAAGTTCAAAGCCGAAGTGACGGAAAAGACGATTCGCGGAGAAAAAGTCTTCCTCGTGAAGCCGCAAACTTTCATGAATCTCTCCGGCGAGACAGTCGCCGCCCTGCTGAATTTTTACAAGCCGAAGCTCGATAATTTTTTGGTGATTTTCGACGATGTAGATTTGCCCTTCGGCAAAATAAGATTTCGCGAAGGCGGCTCCGCCGGCGGACATAACGGCGTGAAGAGTTTAATTCAGCATTTCGGGACAGCGAATTTCGCCCGGCTGCGACTCGGTATCGCGAATGATTTGCTCGGTGTGATGCCGACTGATGAATTCGTTTTGGGGAAATTCATGCCTGGCGAAGAAACAGAGATTCCGGAAATTCTGGAGAAAGCGAGCGAAGTGGTAGAAAAATTTTTGCAAGCTGGCGCGGAAAATTTAACAATTTCGGAATGAAAGAATTTCTCGCAAAGCTGAATACCGGACTAAACCTTTCGCGAGACGAAGCGGCTGCCGCGATGCAGGTCATCATGTCCGGCGGCGCGAGCGAGGCTGAGCTGGAGGAATACCTCGTTTTGCTCGCCGAAAAAGGCGAAACGGCGGATGAGATCGCAGGCAGTGCGCACGCGATGCGGGAAAATTCACGGAAAATTTTTCCCAAAGTCGCGCGCTTCGTCGACATCGTCGGGACCGGTGGTGACTGCTCGGATACTTTCAATATCTCGACCACTGCCGCTTTCGTCGTCGCGGGCGCCGGAGTCGCCGTCGCCAAGCACGGTAATAAAGCGGTTTCGTCGAAGAGCGGCGCGGCGAATGTACTCGAGGCGCTCGGGGTGAAAATCAATCTCGAACCCGAACGCGTGGAAAAATGCATCGAAGAAGTTGGCATCGGCTTTTTGTTCGCACCGATTTTTCACCCGGCGATGAAATACGCCGCACCCGTCCGCGCGAAGCTGAAACGCAAAACTATCTTCAATCTGCTCGGTCCGCTGACAAACCCCGCCGGCGCCAAGCACCTTTTGATTGGCGTTTTCGAGGAAAGACTGGCGCCGATTTTCGCCGAAGTCCTGCGCCAAAATGGCGTGACGCACGCGCTCGTCGTCCACGGCGACGGTTTGGATGAATTTTCGACAACGGGAAAATCGACTGTTTTTGAGGTGCAAAACGAGAAAATCGCCAAGCTCGCAATTGATTTAGCGGAATTCGGGATTCAAAAAACAGCGCGCGAAAATTTACGCGGGGGCGATGCGACAGTGAATGCGCAGATTTGCCGGGAAATTTTGGCAGGAGAAAGTGATGTCGCGAAAACTGAAATCGTCATTCTGAATGCTGGTGCTGCAATCTTCGCAGCCGATGCCGCACCAAATTTGGCAGCGGGAATCGCGGCAGCGCGTCAGTCGCTCGAGTCCGGCGCAGCAGAACAAAAATTGAAAAACTTGATTGAATTCACCAATCAGGGTTAAAATACCGTCTTGATTTAAGCTCACAGTAAATTTACTAAGATGAATAAGAAAAATCCCCCCAAAATCGTCATAAGTGATGCCTGCATCGGTTGCGGAATTTGTGCCACGATCGCCTCGGAAGTTTTCGAGATGGATCCAGCCAGCGGCAAAAGCCAAGTTCGCGCCGATACTGATTTGAAAAATTTAAAAAAAGCCGAGGAAGCCGCAGCAGCCTGCCCGGTCGGAGCAATCGAAATCGAGGAATAATCCAGGAAAGCAAAGCACTCACACACTCTTAATTTTACGCGCCGAACATGAGAGAGTCTCCGCTTGCTACTGAGAGAAACCCTGAACAGCTGGACTTGGCTGGAGAAATTCGTGCTTTAATTCAACAATTTTGGCACCATGTTCGAGTCAATATTTTGGTAAATAAATTCGTAGCTGAGCAAAAAAATATCAAAAAGCAGGACTTATTAAGTCTTAGAATAGCTTGTCTCTTTCATGATGTCGGAAAAATTTTTGTCAGAGGCGGTCTGAAAATGACTTTAAAAACAGGCAAATTGACACCCGAAGAATTTGATCAAATGAAGGATCATGCCGTTTTTTCGAAAAATTTTCTTAAAACACTGAGACTTTCAAAATCTGCCGAGATTGCCGGCAATCACCATGAACGCTGGGACGGCAAGGGTTATCCTAATGGACTGGCTGGCAATCAAATACCACTCACCGCCCAAAGTTTAGTAATGGGTGATGTTCTCGATGCGATGATTGCTTGTCGACCCTACAATAATGTTCTCACAATCGACGAGGCAATCGCTGAATTTGAAAAAGAATCCGGGAAACAATTTAATCCTGAGCTCGTCGAAACTTTTTGTGAATTTGTTGAGAAAAATCGCGAGATGATTGAATTACTTTTGCTAAAATCCGGCGGTGGAAAACCCAAAAAAAAGCTCGACAGATCACGAAGAAATCTTGGCGAACCTGAACCCTGCGCAAATTGAAGCAGTCCAAACCCTGAAAGGTCCGATGCTCGTCATCGCGGGCGCGGGCTCAGGCAAAACCAAAGCCCTGACACACCGCATCGCGAATTTGATCGCGAACGGAATTTCGCCGCACGAAATTTTGGCAGTGACCTTCACGAATAAAGCGGCGGGCGAAATGAAGATCCGCATTCGCGCGATGCTCGGCGAAAAAGTCACAATGCCAGTCGTCGGCACTTTTCACTCGATTTGCGTGCAAATTCTCCGGCGCGAAATTCACCACCTCGGACGCGAAAATAATTTTTTGATTTACGACGGGACGGATCAGAAGCTGCTGATGAAAAGGATTTTTAAGGATAAACATATCGAGGAAAAAGAATTCAATCCGGCGGCAATCTTGTCAGCGATTTCCGGCGCGAAATCGCGACTCGTCAGTCCGACGAGCTTCGTCGGCGGCTCGCGCTTCGGCGATCTGGCAGCTGAGCTTTATCCGCTTTACGAAAAAAAATTGGCGGAAGCGAACGCGCTCGACTTCGACGATTTGCTTTTGAAAGTCGTCGAGCTGTTTGAAAAATTTCCGCAGATTCTCGAGAAATATCAGGAAAAATGGCACTTCCTCTCGGTCGACGAATACCAGGACACCAATCTCGCGCAAGCGCGCATCACGAATTTATTGGCGGAAAAATACCGCAATCTCTGCGTCATCGGCGACCCCGATCAGTCGATTTATTCTTGGCGCGGCGCGGACATTTCCAATATTCGCGATTTCAAAAAGAATTATCCTGAGGCGAAGATCGTGAAGCTCGAACAAAATTACCGCTCGACGACGACAATTCTAGACGCGGCGAACGCCGTGATCTCACGCAATGGCAATCGTGAGGACAAAAAACTTTGGAGTGAAAAAACCGGCGGCGAAAAGATTTTCCTGCTCGAGTTGAATGATGAACGCGAGGAAGCGGAATTCATCGCCGCGGAAATCGAACGGAAAATTCGCGAGACAAATTGTTTTTACCGCGACTGCGTGATTCTCTACCGCACGAATGCGCAATCCCGCGTCATCGAGGAAGTTTTCCTCCGGCACGGTCTACCGCACCGCATCATCGGCGGTGTGAAGTTTTACGCGCGCAAGGAAATTAAAGATGTTTTGAGTTATTTGAAAATAATTCAGAATCCGCGCGATGACATTTCCCTGCTCAGAATTTTGAATGTGCCGACGCGCAAAATCGGCCTCCGCACCGTCGAAGTTTTGCAGCGCAAAGCGACTGAGGTCGGCGGCGGGATTTGGGACGCGCTGAAAAATTGTCGCGATACGGAAATTCCAGACAGCAAAAAAGAGATTTTGGAGCGCTTCGTCCGGCTGATTGAGGAGCTGCAAAATCTGAATCGAACGAACACAGCAGCAAGCCTGATCAAAAATGTTTTGGCGCGGACGAAGCTGAAAGAATGGTGGCTGAGCGAGGGCGAAGCTGAGGGCGAGACGCGCGTCGAAAATGTGCTCGAGCTCATCTCGGTCGCCGCGAAATACGACGCGCTCGAACCAGCCGTCTCGCTCGCGACTTTCCTCGAGGAAATTTCGCTGCTCTCGGACGCCGACCAAATCGAGGAAAAGGAAAATTCGGTCCTGCTCATGAGTCTCCACGCCGCGAAAGGTCTGGAATTCCCGGTTGTTTTCATTTCCGGACTCGAACAAAATATCTTCCCGCATTCGCGCAGCCTGCTCGATCCGCGCCAGCTCGAGGAAGAACGCCGCCTGTTTTATGTCGGCATCACGCGCGCGATGGACTCGCTTTTTCTCCTGCGCGCCAGGCAAAGAATGTTTTTTGGCGAGACACAGATGAATGCGCCGAGCGAATTTCTGAAAGACATTCCGGAAAATCTGCTGGCGGAAGAATCACGGCGCGAGCTGAAACGCAGAGGTTTTGGCGAAAGAATGTTGCCGGACGAAAATTTTGGTACAGGCGAGTCGCGACCCGCCTCTGCGCCAGAATTCGCCGTCGGCGAACGCGTCGCGCATCCAGTCTTCGGCGAGGGCACAGTCGTAAATGTCATGGGCGGCGTGATTGAAGTGAATTTCCCAATCGGCGTGAAAAAGCTCGCGATTTCAATCGCACCACTGAGAAAAATTGGCTAAAATTTTTCCGTGGAAAATAAAATCCGCGAACGCAAGCTCGCACCGAGATTGAAGGATTTTGATTATTCGACTGACGGCGCATATTTCATCACGACCTGCACGCAAAATCGCGAAAACTTTTTTGGCGAAATCGAAAATGAAAAAATCGTTTTGAATAATTGTGGAAAAATCGTACAAAAATGCTGGAATGATTTGCCGAATCATTATTCGAATTGTCGTTTGGATGAATTCGTCATTATGCCGAATCATTTTCATGGAATTATTTGGATTGATAATTTATTCGAACCCGTAGGGACAGGTTTTAAACCTGTCCCTACTAATCCCGAACCTGTCCCTACGCACGCCACACTGCACGGTCTTTCAGAAATTATCCGCGGATTCAAAACATTTTCCTCGCGACAAATAAACATCAAATTCGTGGAACAATCCACGCCTCTCGTATTTCGCTGGCAACGCAGCTTCTATGACCACATCATCCGCGATGAAGACGAACTAAATCGTATCCGGGATTATATCCGGCTAAACCCCGCACACTGGATGAAAGATAAAAATTTTCGCAACAACGATAAATAAAATTTTGCTAAAATTCCCACCAATGCCCGGGTGGTGAAATTGGTAAACACGCACGCTTCAGGAGCGTGTGCTGCAAGGCTTGGAGGTTCAAGTCCTCTCCCGGGCACCATTCTTCGCACCAGCGAAGAATGCCCTTTGTAGCCTTGGCGAAGAAGGGCGATAAAAAATATTTTCTGCTAATCTTATTGCAAAGCTTCGAATAACTGCTAACTGCGTCAAAAAATTTAACAAAACCAAAATGAATTTCTTTGCCACGAATGCGCCGGGCTGGTACGCCAGCCTCATCAAGCCGAGCTTCGCGCCACCGGCTGCAGCCTTTGGAATTGCTTGGTCGATTTTGTATCCGATTATTTTCATCACCTTCGGCATCGTGTTTTGGCTCGCTGCAAAGAAAAAAATTCCGCGCCTCGTCGCGCTCCCCTTCGCGCTAAATTTGCTTTACAACTTCGCTTTCTCACCAATCCAATTCGGTCTGCAAAATAATCTACTCGCCGCTGCCGACATCATCTTGGTACTCGCGACGCTCATTTGGGCGATCTTCGCCATCTGGAAACACTCGAAAGTTTTGGCGCTCGCGCAAATCCCCTATTTGCTGTGGGTTTGCTTCGCGACGGTTTTGCAAATCTCGGTTACCGTTTTAAACGCCTGAGGTAATTTTTCAATTCAGTAGGCAAAGGCGAATTAAATTCGACGAGTTCTTTGGTTTTGGGATGGTGAAATTTCAATTCGGCGGCATGCAAAAACATCCGCGGCGCGGCAAATTTTTCATTCAGCTTCTTCGTAGAATAAGTCGGATCGCCGACGAGCGGATAGCCAATCGACTGGAAATGCACGCGAATTTGGTGCGTCCGGCCCGTGAGCAATTTGATTCGTACGAGCGTCGCCTCCGCGAATTGCTCGACGACTTCGAATTCCGTCACCGCTTCCCGTGCGCCAGCCCCAGTCAATACGCGGCGGCGTGTCGGATCACGCGGATCGCGCCCCATCGGCGCATCAATGCGCCCACGCGGAGTTTTCAGCTTGCCAGCGACGAGCGCGAGATAAAATTTCTCGACGCGGCGTTCGGCAAATTCCTTGCCGAGAAAAGTCTTGGCGGCTTCCGTCTTGGCGACGACGAGACAGCCGGAAGTTTCGCGGTCGAGCCGATGCACGATGCCCGGTCGTCGATCCTCGCTCGCCTTTTTTTTCAAATGAAACAAGACCGCATTGACCAATGTCCCCGCGACATGCCCGCCGTGATCCGTCGGGTGGACAACCATCCCACTTGCTTTGTCGACGACGAGAATTTCGGAATCTTCGAAGAGAATTTGGAGCGGTAAATTTTCCGGTTCAATTTTAAGTGTCTTGAGTGGCGGAACTTTGACCTCAATCAAATCGCCCGCCGCGATTTTTTGCGCCGGCTTGGCTGGCTTGGAGTTCACGAGCAGCTCGCATTTCGCGAGCAAGGAACGCGAAAACTGTGGCAACTCTTTGGCTAAAAATTTATCGAGACGAGTCAGAATTTCGTCCTCCGCAATTTTGAAATGAAAGTAAGCCATCTAAATTGAATGAATTTTAGCTTTATTGTAGAATCAATCCTAATTTTTAAATTCACTTTTATGAATGACAATTGGATTCCATTTTCCTTATCATCAGAGAGGGCTGATGAGCTAAAACCACAGATTGATCGAATAACTCCATACATAGTTGCTTTCGTCAGAAACCACCTCCAAGGTTACTTAATCGCTAATCATGTTTATTGCTTTGAGTTAGGAGGAGAAGGAGAAACAGAAACCATACGAGCAGCAATGCAACAGGTTGGTTTTGAAGTCCACACACATAAAGACGAACCGCTGAGCCACAGTGGCTACAGCGAAAAACCTGACCCTAAAAAACTAGGAGAATTTATGCTTTCAATGCCTAGAGGAGAGAGGAGAGCTTTTCAAACAAAAGTTAACACTGCCGTAAAAAAGCTTTTAGGCTTGGCAGATAGGCTTGCTTGAATTCAAGTTTTGATACGGTAATAATTTTTGATCGATTCCTCTGTCCCGAAAGCAACATCCGTCTTGGCACACTTCGGACAGCGGAAAGTAAATTTCTTTTTGGTCTGTTTCGCCTCGACCAGCTCCTGGCACTTCTTGCAAAAAAAGACGAGCTTTGCAGGCGGGATAGCTTCCTCGCTTTGGGGAATCGGCGTGATGGTGCGAAGGTCGGAGGACATAAGGTGTTGGAGATGTTGGAGGTGTTAGAACTTCAAATGTCGAGGCGCATGCGCGCGTCTTCTTTGGTTTTTTCTGGGTCATCACGCAAATCAATCTGACTGCCGAATTGCGGACGCCGCGGCAAATGCGCGATTGGTTCAGCGTGGGAATGTGCACGCAGCTGCTCTTCGCTCCTGAGTAAATAGCCGCCAAAGAAAACAAACACAGTACCGACGAGCGCGAGATGAATGCCCAGCCGGAGCTCGTAATTCGCCGCGCGGGTAAGTGAAGTCGCGTGCATGATTGTAAGCACGAAAACGAGCAGTGTAGATTCCCCGCCGAGGAAAGTAAGCAAGACGGAATCCCGCCAGCCAGTCCGCGGAAAACGGATACCAAAAAGCGGCAGCGCGACGACCGCGAGCGACAACAACATACAAACGAGTGTGATAACACCAATGATTAAATTTTGGTCACCGAAACCATTGTAAGAATTCTCAGTACCAAGCACCGCAGTCCCGATCGTGTGCCACGGCATGAAAATTGAGAGGAGTGTGAGGAGCGAACCCGCAAGGACAATCTGTCGTGCCCGCGAGAGATTCTTGAGATTTTGGGAAACCGATTGCATCGCGAGAAGATTAAAGGTTCTGCGACATTCTTTCAAGATTTGATTTTTGAGCTAAATTTTTGCACAATGGGTGCAACCAATTTCGCCAATGAACGGCATTTCCAAGCCAATCACGCACAAAGATTTGAAGTGGTACGATTTTCCCAAACCAGACCAATCGACTATTGATTTTTTAGCGAAAAAATTTAAATTTCATCCGCTCGACCTCGAGGACTGCCTCACCGAGATTCAGCGACCGAAGATTGACGAGTACCCGAATTATCTTTTTATCGTCCTGCATTTCCCAATCTGGAATCAGCGCATAGGACGCATCACGACTGAAGAGGTCGATATTTTTATTAGCCAAAATTTCGTCGTCACGCTACACAATGACGCGCTCGCGCCAATTGAAAAAATCCGTACTGCTTGCCAAAAAAAATACGGACGCGAAAAATATTGCGGGCGCGGCAGCGGTTATTTCTTGTATGAATTGACGAGTGAGCTCTTCGACTACTGTTTCCCGATTATCGACAAAATGTGGCAACAAGCCGGCTCAATCGAACGCGATGTTTTCGACCAAGAAGGTATGCGCGACCTCTTGAAAGACATCATGCTGCTGAAAAAAAACATCATTACTTTCCGTAGAATTCTGCAGCCGGAACGACCGGTTATCTCCTCGCTTGAGCACAAAAATAAAAAGTTTCTACCGGAAAAGCTTGAAGCCTATTTCGATGATGTCGTGGATAAGATCGAGAAACAATGGAATTCGCTCGACTCACTGAAGGAGGTCGCCGAGACTCTGCAGGACGCGAACGAAAGTTTGATTTCGCACCGCAGTGGCGAGACGATCAAAATTCTCACAATCTTCAGCGTGATTATGTTGCCGCTGACTTTGATTTCCGGAATCTTCGGCATGAATGTCTCATTACCGCTGCAAGAAAGTCCGACTGCCTTTCTCACGGTGTCCGGTGTAATGCTCGTGACTGTCATCACTATGCTGGCGTATTTTCGCTGGAAAAAATGGTGGTAGAAAGTTGGTAGTTGATAGTTGATAGTTTTCCAACTATTTTTTTCGACAAACAAAAAATCCTGCGCGCGATTCCGATGGAATCACTTTTGGCAGGATTATTTGCAATCTAAGATTTGCTACTTATGTATTTTAGTCGCGCACTTAAATTTAGGCAATTTTGGAAATAAAAACATTTTTAACAATCTTTTTACATATTTTCCACCTGGATTTCTTGATTTTTTACATATTTCCTTTAAATTGCTGACAAATGCTAACCACTCGCCAAAATCGCTTCCTCGAGCTGCTGCGCAACTTCATCGCGCTGCACGGCGACTCCCCGACGCTCGCCGAGATGAAAGTCTGGATGGAGGAGAATGACTGGGGCGAAGTCTCAAGTCTGAATAGCGTGAAGCAATATCTCGACGCTTTGGTGGACAAAGGCTTCATCGCACGCGAAAGTAAAAAGCGCGGCATTACGCTCGTCGACGACAAACTCACGACACAAAAAATCCCGCTCATCGATTCGCGCGTTTCTTGCGGCAGCGCGACCAATTTACTCGAAGACAACGCCTGCGACTTTCTCGAAGTTTCGAAGAAATTGATTCGTAGTTTTGAAAAAGTTTTTGCTTTCCGCTGCGAGGGCGACTCGATGAATCAAGCCGGCATCGACGACGGCGACTGTGTCCTCGTCCGACCTGAGACACATGATGTACGCGATGGTGATTTGGTTTTGGCAAGCGTGAATGACTGCGGCATAGTCAAGAAATTCAAACGCGCTGGCGAAACAATCTCACTCCTACCCCAGAGCTCGAACCCGATTCACAAACCAATCTATCTGCACACGAGCGACAGCGACGCGATTGTCGGGAAAGTCCTCAGCATTTTAAAAAACTAACTTAATCCCCGTCCCGTGCAAACCGAATTCACCTTCAAATCAAGCGAAATCGAACAACCCAGCGACTTTTTTTCAATTCAAAAAGTGCAGCTCGTTCTCACTTTGCTTTCGCTCGCAGTCGCCTTTTTCGCCATTCTGGAATTGTCGATTTCCTAATTTTTTATTTAAACTAAAGCCACTAATCCCCTCACCATGGATGATAATAAAAGAAAAGCGCTCGAAGCCGCACTCGGACAAATCTCGAAAAATTTTGGTGAGGGCGCAATCATGCGGCTCGGCGAAGCGAAACGCATCAATGTCGCGACGATTCCGACCGGCTCGATTTCGCTCGACCTCGCGCTCGGCGGTGGCTTGCCGAAAGGTCGCGTGATTGAAATTTATGGTCCGGAAAGTTCCGGCAAAACGACGCTCTCGCTGCATGTCATTTCAGAGTTTCAGAAAGCCGGCGGTCAAGCCGCCTTCGTCGATGCCGAACACGCGCTCGATCCGGAATACGCCGCACACATCGGCGTCGATGTCGACAACCTGCTGATTTCCCAACCAGACACCGGTGAGCAAGCACTCGAAATCGTGGAAACTTTGGTGCGCTCAAACGCGGTCGATGTAATCGTGATCGACTCGGTCGCGGCACTCACGCCCCGCGCAGAAATCGAAGGTGAAATGGGCGGATCACTGCCAGGACTGCAGGCGCGTCTGATGAGCCAAGCCTTGCGCAAACTGACTGCCATCGTCGCGAAATCTGGGACGACGCTAATTTTCCTGAATCAGCTTCGCATGAAAATCGGCGTGATGTTCGGCAATCCCGAGACCACGAGCGGCGGTAATGCGCTGAAATTTTATGCTTCGGTGCGCCTCGACATCCGCCGCACAGGTAAGATCGACACCGGTACTGGCGATGCAAAACAAACCATCGGCAACTCAACGCGCGTGAAAGTCGTGAAAAATAAAGTCGCGCCACCGTTCCGCCAAGCGGAATTCGAGATTCGCTACAATGTCGGAATTGATAAAGCCTCCGATTTGATTTTGACCGGCAATAAACTTGGTGTGATCGGCAAAGCTGGCGCATTCATCGAGATCGAAGGCACGAAATATCAGGGCATGGAAAAAGCGCGCGCCGCCCTACTCGCCGACAAAAAACTTTTCGCCACGGTCGATAAAAAAGTTCGCGTCGCTGCCAAAGGCGTCGATCTCGCGACAGGCGAAGTGAAGTGATTTCAGCTCACTTTCACCAAAAGTTGTCTTGCAAATTCTTCGCCAAGATTATCTGGATCTACAAAAACACGAATCCGCCCGTCTTCAAACAAGTGAAAATGGAAGTCTGGAGATTCAACAACTGAGATTGAAAGAGGTCTCTCGTCAGAAGCAAGAGTCTTAACTAAAGTCACGATTAATTCTTTTTCTCCGGCTTGCGGAATTACACGCGGCTTTCTACCCAAAAGCTGCCGTATTTTTACGAAATCAGGACTTGGCTCTGACACTTCAGCCGTTTCATCGGATTTGTTTGAGAGCTCCATAATTTAAATTACAAGGCGTCATCTTAATTCTGTTTCCCTTGTAAAACAAGCTTTTTTCTGCTAAAATGGCGGGAATACAAAATTGCAAAACCAAAACCAAAAGTCGGAATTGAGTCCTGCGGAAATCGAGCAGCTGCGCCGCGAACTCATGCGCGCCGAGGCGCGCTTCCGCCGCAGAATTTCCCGCGCGCGCCAAGCCAAACCACTCGCCGAATTCGGGAAATTCGGGCTCACTGCTGTGATTATTTTTGTCATTGTTTTTGTCGGCATGAACTTCGGCGCTTTCGAAAAACAAGCGACCTTTTTGCTCGCGAAAGTCGAGACAGGCGAACCAGTCGCCGCGACTAATTCCGTCACGAAAAAAGTTGAGTTTCAGAAACCCAAACTTGTCGTCGCCAAAGATTCAAAAAATAATCGACTCGCCTTGCCGCCGCTCCTGGCCGAGGTCGCACCGCCCGACAATCGACTCATCATTCCTTCGCTCTCAATCCATGCGCCGATCCAAACGCCGGAGAATGTCGATTTGACCGCAGCGAATTGGGAGACTATCGAATCACAAATCCAGGACGCTTTACAAAATGGTGTCGTAAGTTTCCCGGGAACAGCCAAACCGGGCGAACGCGGAAACGCTTTTATTACAGGTCATTCGAGCTATTACCCACTTCTGCCGGGACGCTATAAAGATGTTTTCGCGCTGCTGCCGCAAATCAAAATTGGCGATGAAATCGAAGTCTGGCAAAACGAGCGCAAATTTACCTACCGCGTGAGCGACAAAAAAGAAGTCTCGCCAAGCGATGTCGGCGTTTTGGAAAATACGCAAGACTACCGACTAACATTGATGACTTGCACACCAATCGGCACTGCACTCCGCCGCTTGATCGTGACAGCTGAACTAGTCAAAAGTGCGTGATAAAATTGAGGAGATGCTGGGGTGGTGAAATGGTAGACACGCTGGTTTTAGGAACCAGTGCCGCAAGGCATGGAGGTTCAAGTCCTCTCCCCAGCACCAGGTCAGCTCAATGATTTAATGATTCAATCAGAAAATGAGAAAACGATGAAATAAGAAAATGATTGAATGATTGGATAATTGAAACCCGAATTTCAAAACTCAAAAACATGGAACATGAACGATTCAGATTATAAGATTGAACTTGCGGGAGTCTGCAAATTATAAAAAGTAACCTTGACTAAGTTTCAGACGAACAACTTTGAAGCTTATTCACAAGTGAATTGATTGCAATTTTTGCGGCAACAAAACATTTTTTTGAGCAACCAGAAAAAAAGCGCAACCACAACTACTGTTGTCGTGATGATTACGATTTTAGTCAATAAGATTGGGGCAAAAACTTTATAAAGAAAACTTCCCAAAACGGCATAAGCGACCAAAGGGCAAACGAGACCCCACTGCGAGACATGATATTCCCGAAAAAAATTATGACGAAAATAATTAAGCAAAAGCATCAATCCAAAAAATAAATACCAAGTCTCAAAAGCAAAAGCCGTCGTGATTACGATTTTGAAATAATTGCCGAGTTCGGCGTCATGAAATTTTTCGAGCCAATGACCAAGCCGAAAGGCAGAAATTGCATAAAGCGTGATGTTCGGAACGACAATCAGAAGGCTCGGCAGGAATTGTTTTGTCGGCAAACCGCTCGCAGCAAAGTGCGATTTGAAAAGCGCGATGGTTTTAACAAGCAAAAGAAAAAATCCAACCGATCCGGAAATCAATGACAGAAAAGCCGCTGAATTCGCAAGGCGCGCGTCAGCAGCAAGAGCAGCAATGCCTGTCCCAATCACAGTAATCATGCCAAGTGCGAAAGGGTGCAACAACCAAGCAAATGAAATTTTGGAAAGATCAAAACTCTTTTGGAAAGAAAGTGCGAGTAATTTAGTCTCAAAATACAATGTGACAACCCACAAAATTAACCAAGCGACAAAACCCGGTAGCATTAGGCTTTGAAAATTGTTATAAAAAAACGGAACAAAATAACGAATCGGTCCAATCAGGACATTTAAGGTCATCGCGAAAGAAATAAATGGGGCGAGCAGGGCAGAATTTTGCAAAGGATCATCACGAAAATTTTTATAATTTTCGGTACCCCAAAATCGGATTAGCGGCCTCAGAAGAATAATCGAAAGCAAAAAATGGAGCGCGACAAAAATCAAAGCGTTGGCTTCCATGATCCGAACAAGTGCTCCCCCGCCAGTTTGCGAAAAATTAATTAATCCGGCTGGATGCTCAATCGAATAATTAAGAAAGGCGAACGAAATTACAGAAATCCCGCCTGCACCGAGGGGTGCGAGCCAAGCCAGAGGTGAAAAGTTTTTAGACATTCTAAAAAATTAAATTACAATTTAGATAATTCGGTCAAAATTTTTTCAAACTCTTTTTGCTTTTGCGCCGAGCGCAAAGAACTACATCGCACCAAGTTTTCAGTCAAAATTTTCGCAATGAGCGAATTGAGTGCGCCGCGTGCCGCCTTAACTTGAATCAATATCTGAACACAATCTTTTTTAGTAGAAAGCATTTTCTGGACAGCCCTCAATTGACCAATCAAGTTTTCGATCCTTTGCTCAATTGTTTTCATGCGCTGATTTTATCACACCCCCCAGGGGTGTCAAAAAATTTAGTTGACAAAAAAGCCCGCCTCATCCAAGCGAGCCTTTTTGCATTTCCAAACTTTTAACCTCAAAAATTAGCGAATTCTGCGAATTTTAAATTTCACTTTACCGAGCGCGAAAACATCGTGTTCGCGATGCAGATAAAACAGAGCCGCAACGACGAGCAGCGCACCGATAACATTTAGAATTTTCGAAAGCTCAGTCGCAGCCGCCGCGGCGTGGAGCTTCTCAGTGATGACTGTCATGTCAGCTGCGCCATGCAAAGTTTCGACCGGTGCGGCAGCGTAGAAATTTTGCTGCGCGACATAGTCCGTCGCATTCGTCGCGACAAACTCTGACGGTCCGACCTGCGTCGCAATGACGAGATGTACCGCCGCAGCAATCACGACCAATCCGGCGAAAGCGAAAATCAACGGAGAAATAAAACTCGAAAAATCCGGCAGCGTCTCACGAATCAAGAGATGCGGACGCGCCGCCAGATGCGCACGCGAATGCGCGATGATGAGATCCGCCGTCGAGCCGCGCACCTTTGGTTTGTTGTTTGTTTTGGTCATTGTTAGTTTTTAAATCTGATTATTTTAGCATTTTTAAAGCCTATAAACAATCACGCTCGATTGACTAAATCAAGACTTTATTTCGAAAAAGACTCGGCCTTGCTTTAGCAAGCTTTAATTTGTGCGTCGTCCGACGCGAAACATTTTTGAGAATTTGGAGAGTTTTAGCGTTGATGAGCCGCACAGAATGAGCATCGACATCGAGAAAAACCGGCGGAAACTCAATCTGATCGTCCCCCACCCAGCTCCCGCAATTCGCGTAAATTTTGTCGCCGAGCGTTTCAATCTTTTGTAAATGTGTGTGCCCAAACACGACGAGCGAGTATCGTTCATCCGTGAGCAGCTCACGCGCCCCGCGTTCGTATTCGCTGAAATCACCGCCCAAAGCCTGATAATTCGGATTTGCCGGCGTGACTAAATCAGCGAAATTTTTCGGATCTTGTGAAATGCGCCGCAGAAATTTTTTGTAAACGAGATAAATCTGCTCACAGAAATTATCAATTTTGGGATTCAGTTTTTCTTCCAGCCAGCCGGCGAGACGCGTGATCCGATCGCCGAGCGAAATCTCGGAAGGATCGAAATTATCGTCACGGCGATTTGCGAGCGAAAATTGATGACCGTGCAGCGCAAAAATTTTGAGCGGTAGATTAGAGTATTCCGGTAGCACCTCAACCTGCGACCCGAGAAAATGCGAGTCGCCGTGCGGATCACAATCCGCTGCGACCGCAATATCATGATTCCCAACGACATATTTCACGGGGATTTTTTTCGCTAAACGAAAAAGGTGCTCGAAAATCAAGTGATACTCCGAGTAAATCGCAAGGAAATCGGACTGCAAAAGCTCAAGAAAATCACCCAAAATCACGAGCTCGTTCGCATTTTGCTCAGCATAGTCAAGTAGCCGGTGCAGATAATAGCTCGCGTGAAAATCGTTGGTGCGGCCGACACCGAGGTGCAGATCGGAAATGAAAATCACATTTTTCAATTTTTGTTTTCTTGTCATTTTAGCAGGAAATCACATTCTTTTCAAGGTTTTGCAATCAGCTCAGCTTTTCCGTAAAATCCGCGAACATAATTTCAAACAATGGCTCATAAGAAGGCTGGTGGTTCTACCCAAAATTCGCGCGATTCGCAGCCGAAGTACCTCGGTGTGAAGAAATTCGGCGGTGAAAAAGTCGTCGCCGGAAATATCATCCTGCGCCAAAAAGGCATGAAATATGAGCCGGGAACGAAT
>JBAYIN010000009.1 GCA_041665585.1 Patescibacteria group bacterium
ATTCGTTCCCGGCTCATATTTCATGCCTTTTTGGCGCAGGATGATATTTCCGGCGACGACTTTTTCACCGCCGAATTTCTTCACACCGAGGTACTTCGGCTGCGAATCGCGCGAATTTTGGGTGGAGCCACCAGCTTTCTTATGAGCCATTGTTTGAAATTATGTTCGCGGATTTTACAACCTAATTTTATTTTTGCCAATAAAAAAGCGCGTCGCCATCGAATTCCTCAATTTTGCTGAGCTGTTTTTTCTGCCAAATTTTCGTCTTCGCTTTGCTGTCTTTTTGAAAAAGAAAAATCTCGTCGACCAAATTTTCTGCCAAGAATTTTTTCGCCGTCGTCAGTCCGCCTTCCAAAAAAATCGAGTGAATACCGCGCGCGAAAAGTTTCTTCAAAATTTTCCGCAGATCGTAATCAGGAAATTCGCGGCGCGTGATTAAAAGTGTCTCGTCACTATTTTCAAGCACTCTGGCGTTTTTGGGCGTTCGTCCATTCGGATCGAAAACAATTCGCACGGGCTGCTTCACAATTTTCAGACCGCGAACGGTGAGGCGGGGATTGTCGGCGACGATTGTGCCGACGCCGACGGCGATTGCGTCAAAATTCCGACGCATTCGCATCACCGCGCGCCGACTTTTTTTCGAGCTGATCCACTTCTTGCCCGGCTCGGGAATTGTCGACCCGTGTTCGTCGAGCGCGAGTTTCAGTGCGACGAAAGGCAGACACTGAGATTTCTCGGAGGTTAAAGCGCTGGCGTTTTTTAGCCAAATTTTGTTTAGTGCGCGACACTCATTTTCTAGGATTCCGCTTGTGACTGCGACTCCGTGCGCGCGCAAAAATTGCGCGCCACCGGCGGCGAGCGGATTCGGGTCGAGCATGCCGATTGAGACTTTCCGAATTCCGGCTTTCAAAATTGCTAGTGCACAGGGCGGAGTTTTTCCCTGGTGATTGCAGGGTTCGAGTGTGACGAAGAGTTCGCTGCCTTTGGCTTTCGCGCCCGCTTGTTTCAGCGCGACAATTTCAGCGTGCGGTCCGCCGGCTTTCTCGTGCCAACCTGCGCCGACGATTTTTCCATTCCGCAAAATGACCGCGCCGACACGCGGATTCGGACTTGGATTGAGGGCTTTTTTGGCAAGCCGGATTGCCCGATTCATGATTTGTTTTTCGGAAAACATATTGAGAATTTATCGAAAATAAATTCCAAATACCAATTCCCAAATTTCAAATAAAGCTCAAAATGCAAATTCAAAAAATTTGAGATTTCGAATTTATTTTAAAAATTACAAAATTAGACCTTTTTCAGTGTGTGACCGAGTTTGCGCTTTTTCGTGGCGAGATATTTGCGATTCACCGCATGCGGTGAAGTTTCGAGTGGAATTCTTTTCGTGATTTTCAGTCCGTATCCAGCGATTCCGGTGAGTTTTTTCGGATTGTTCGTGAGCAGTTTAATCGAAGTCAGCCCGAGCTCAGCGAGAATTTGCGCGCCGATGCCATAATTCCGCTCGTCCGCAGCGAAGCCGAGTCGCTCATTCGCCTCGACGGTATCTGCGCCGCGGTCCTGCAATTCATAAGCCCGAATTTTATTGCACAGTCCGATGCCGCGACCTTCTTGCCGCAGAAATAAAAGTACGCCGTCCTCTTTCCCGATTTTCTCGAGGGCGAGTTCTTTCTGTTCGCGACAATCGCAACGCAGGCTGCCGAAAGCGTCTGAGGTCAGACACTCCGAATGGACGCGCACCAAAACATTTTTCTTGCCGGCGACTTCGCCTTTGACCAGCGCGAGATGCTCCTCGCTCGGATTCAGTAAATTACGGAAGACGCTAATTTTGAAATCACCGAATTTCGTCGGCAGCTTCGATTCGGCGACTTTGGCGACGAAACACTCTTTCGCCATGCGAAAAGCGATTAGTGCTTCGATTGAAATAATTTTGAGTTTCCATTTTTTCGCGAATTTCTGCAGGTCGGGGAGGCGCGCCATCGTGCCGTCTTTTTTCATGATTTCACAGCAAATGCCAGCCTCGCGGAAGCCAGCGAGCCGGGCGAGATCGACGGTCGCTTCCGTGTGTCCGGTGCGGACCAAGACGCCGCCTTTTTTCGCGCGCAGCGGAAAGACATGTCCCGGGCGGACGAAGTCAGTGGCTTTCGCCTGCGGGTCGGCGATTTTTTGAATCGTTTTGGCGCGGTCGCTGGCGGAGATGCCGCTCGCGATGCCTGCTTTCAAATCGCAGGAAATGGCGAAATTGCAGCCGTCGGGATCCTCGGGGTTGCAATTCATCGGCTGAAAATTCAGCTGATTGGCGATTTCGAGCGAGACGGGCGTGCAGATCAGTCCGCGCCCTTCGCTGGCGCAAAAATTAATAATTTGCGGCGTGACTTTTTCCGCCGGCAAAATGAGGTCACCCTCGTTTTCGCGATTTTCGTCGTCGACGACGATTACCATTTTCCCGCGCTTCAAATCCCGAAGCGCTTCTTCGATTGTATTCAGCATGCGCAAGATTTTAATTCGGCACGCGCAAAATTGCGAGTAAAATATCGCCATGGTGGATTTCCTGATTTTTCTCGGTTTTGCCTTTATGATTTCCCTGTTTTATTTTTTTGTTGCGGGATTTTTTCGTTCACCCTTCGTGCCGTCGAATCGCAAGACGATTGCCAAAATGCTGTTGGTTGCGAAAATTCGTCCTGGTGAAAAAGTCGTCGATCTCGGTTGCGGTGATGGTCGCATCGTTTTTCGGGCGGAAAAATTTTTTGGCGCGAATGCGGAAGGTTACGAAATCTCAGTTTTTGTGTGGTTGCTGGCGCAGGCGAATCGCTGGCTCAAAAGCACTAAGGCGAAAATTTACCGCCGCAATTTTTTCACCGCAGATTTGTCGCAAGCCGATGTGGTTTTCTGCTACCTCTTGCCTGAGGTGATGCTGAAGCTTTCCCCCAAATTTAAAAAAGAATTGAAGCCAGGCGCGCGAATAATTTCTGCGAGTTTCAGTCTGCCGGGCTTCGAGCCGCAGAAAATTTATCCGGCGGAGGCGCGCGCTGCCAAGATTTTTATCTACGAGCAGGGCTTGGAGGCTTGATTTCTTGGGTGTTTTCTGCTAAGATGAGAAGAAATAAACACCAAAAAATGAAAATTTCTCCTTCTCACTCGCGTCGGCTTTTGCTCCTCACGCTGCTGCTCACGATTACGGCGTGCGTATTTTTGTGGGGCTTCGACATGATCGTCGAAGAGGCTGCGGTCAAGGCTTATCTACTCGCAGCGGGCATCTAGTCTGCGATAATTTTCTCTGTCCGCAGGCGCTCGACTAATTTTTCAGCGACGAGCTCTTTCGGCATTTCAGACTCAATTTCCAAAATCAAATCCTGGTGGCGGTCATATTCCGACTCGCGCCACGCCAAAATCTCGGCGAGAGTTTTGGTCTGTGCGCCGACGATGCGGGTCGCGCCGTCGCGCCGTTTCGCGACTCTTTTCTCAATGGATTCCAGCGAAGGACGCAGCCAAACCGTGAAGGCATTTTTTTTCAAATGGGCGATGCCGGATGCGACGAGTGGCACACTGCCACTCGAAGCAATCACCGCATTTTCGACCGCGATTTTCTTGATGAGTTTCGCTTCGAATTCCAGGAATTTGTCATCGCCGAGTTCGGCGAGATGTTCGGCGGAATCTTTGCCGGTTTCAGCCATGATAAATTCATCGACATCGATAAATTCCCGACTGAGTTTCTCAGCCAAAATTTTACCAATGCGCGTTTTGCCGCTGCCCGGCATGCCGATCAGGAGGATGTTCATTTCAAAATAATTTGTCGATTTTGCCTTCCGGCAGATAGAGAATCACGAGTCCGATGACGATGCTGGCTGCGCCACTCACGAAAGGCTGCTCAGGGAAAAGGTAAAGATCCAAGAAATACCACATGCCGCGCCAGACCATGATGACGCCGACTGCGGTGAACAAAGTTGGAATAAAATTCGGACGCGGTTTGAGGCTGAATTTCGCGAAGAATTTTTTCAATTTGGATGACATCAAAGGAATTTTACACTTTCCCGGATTTCACGAAACGATTGTCGAGAGCTTCTAAATTATTATTGCTCGGATGATTGGCTTAAGCTTTTTTCCTCCAAACACCTTTCCTTTTCGTAATCCGGTCCGACCGATAAAGCGATCAATGTTTTGATTAACCCTCGACAAAAACACACATGATGGTTTTTATTTTTTCCAGCGTCATAATTAGCGTATTCGTCAAGTGATGTTGTAGGCCATTCAGTAATTGACGATATGACTGCGCCTCTTAAGACATAAGTTCTCAAAACATCTTTGAGGGCTTCAAAACTTTCTGCACTTAGCGTAGTTATCGCCTTGTCTCCATTGCAGGGGTCATTTATGCCAATGAGATATTCAGTTGCCATATTTTTCAAAATAAAAAAATGAAGGCTGAATTTTATCTCTTTTTTGGGAATTTAATTAAATGATTAGTCAAAAGTTTTGTTCAAACTTTGGGTTAAAATTGTCCTATGAATTTTGCTCAAAAATTCCAGACCGAATTGGACAGGCTGAATCCGGCGCAGCGCGCAGCTGTCGAAAACATCGAAGGTCCGCTTTTGATTGTGGCTGGTCCGGGGACAGGCAAGACGCAGACGCTGGCTTTGCGACTCGCCAATATTCTGCAAAAAACGCAGGCGCGACCGCACAATCTGCTCGCACTGACCTTCACTGAGTCTGGCGCGATTGCGCTCAAAAAAAGACTGGCGAGCGTGATTGGCTCGGAGGCGTTCGGTATTTCTGCGTTCACTTTTCACGCGTTCTGCGCGCGGCTGCACGCGACTTTTCCGTCCGAATTTGCGACGACGCGCGAGCGCATTCCGATTGACGCGTTGCGCCAAATCCAAGTTTTCCGCGAAATTCTGAGTTCCGGCAAATTCGAATTGCTCGCGCCGCTGCGCGCGCCAGATCTTTATTTGCGCGATTTGAGTTCGGCGCTTTCGAATCTCAAACGCGAAGGTGTCGCACCGGAGCGTTTTCGTGCGCTTCTCACGATTGAACAAGGAAAATTAAGCGAGCAAGAGCGGATCAATCCGCGCACCAAAAAACCTTTTGGCAAAATTCTGGCGGCGGAAAAACGCCTCGCCAAAAATTTCGAGTTGGCTGATTTTTACGCGCGGTACCAGACTGCGCTCGACGAAAAAGGCTTCACGGATTTCGACGATTTGATTTTGTCAGTCGTCGAGAAGTTGAATTCCAAGGAAGAATTTTTGCTCGCCTATTTGCAGGAGAATTTTCTCTACGCGACAGTCGATGAATTCCAAGACACGAATAGTGCGCAAAACGCTATTCTCAAAGCGTGGGGGAGTTTCGACGCGAAGCCCAATCTCTGTGTCGTCGGCGATGACGACCAATCGATTTACCGTTTTCAGGGCGCGTCGCTCGCGAATATTCTCGACTTTCACGAAAATTTTCCCGCCGCGCAGATCGTCACACTGACGCGCAATTACCGCTCCACGCAAAAAATTCTCGCTGCGGCGGATTCAGTGATTGCCCATAATTCCGAGCGACTCGTAAATCGACTTGAAGGCATTTCCAAAAATTTGCTGGCGGAAAATTCCGCCGAAAATGCGCCCCTGCCGCAAATTGCTTTCGCGACGAGCGCGGCGGACGAGACTGTTTTCGTCGGCACAGAAATTCAAAAACTCATCGCCGCCAAAATTCCACTCGCTGAAATCGCCGTGATTTACCGCAATCGGCGACACGGCGACGAGCTCGCGGGTTTTTTGCAGCGCCACGCGATTCCGTTTTTTCGCGCGGATGGACTCGATGCACTCCAAAATTTCCGCGTGCGACAGCTCATCAAATTTCTCAAAATGTTGGTCGAGCCACGCGACGCGGTGAGCGCCCTCGCGACTTTTTTCGCTGATTTCACAGAGATTCCCGAAGTAGCAGTTTACAAAATTGCCGCCGCTGCCAATTTTCAAAAAAACCTGCTCGATGCTGCGCTCGAATCAGAGAATTCCGCCGCGCAGAATTTCGCGACCAAAATTCTCGGATTTCAAAAAATGCGCGCCGAACAGAACCTGCTCGAATTCATCGAAAATATCGTTGCGGGGAGCGGGATGAGTGCGCGAATTGCTGAAAATAAGGAGTTTGAATCAGCGGAGGCTTTGACGACTTTTCTCGCTTTCACCAAAAATTTCGCGATTTCTTATGATGAACCGACGCTCGAAAATTTGCTCGACGATTTGGCTGCGATGCGAAAAAATTCTCTCCCAATCAAGACGCCGTCGCGTGCGCACGCTGCACTCACACTCACGACGGCGCACGCCGCGAAAGGGCTCGAGTGGGAAAATGTTTTCGTGATTCACGCCGACGATAATTCCTGGGGCGGTCGCGCGCAGCGTGAAATGATCAAGTTGCCCGCGCTCGATGCCGCCTTGGAAAATTCCGCTGAGGACGACAAAGCGCAGAGATTGGAAGACGAGCGCCGCTTATTTTTCGTCGCGCTGACGCGGGCGAAGAAGCGGCTCACGATTTCTGTCGCGGGCAATTATGAATTTCGGGAGCTGGCACCTTCGCGTTTTCTCTCGGAAATTCCCGACAATTTAGCCACAAAAATTCAAATTCCTGCCGCTGAGTTCGCGAGCTTGCCGACGACTGTCGCGAGTCAGCTGAGCGAAGACACCCAAAAATTTCTCGCGAGCTTGCTCGAAAATTACCGACTTTCGCCAACTGGTCTCAATAATTTTCTCGCTTGTCCGCGTCGTTTCTTGCTGCAGAATTTACTCAAAATTCCAACGGCGATTTCGGTCGATGACCGGCTCGGTGCGATTTTCGGTACGGCGGTGCACGCCGCCTTCGAAGAGTTTTTCCGGGAATTCAAAAAAACCGGCGCGCTACCCAAAATCGAAATTGCTTTACTTGCCCTCCAAAAAAGCCTCGACCGCGAACCGCTGACTGTCGCTCAGCGCGAATCGCTCGAACGCGATGCGGTGCTCGCGCTTGAAAGATATCTTGACTCGCATTCCGCCAATCTGCGTCCGCCGCTCGAAGTCGAATTCAATTTCGCGCGACACGAAGTTCGATTGGATGCGATTCCTTTGACTGGTAAAATCGACCGTATCGATGCGATTCCGGATACGAAAAACGCAGTGCGTTTCATCGATTACAAATCGATGGCACCGCTCACGCCAGCGGCGATTCGGGGCGAGACGGCGAATTCGACGGGCGATGCCTACCGCCAACTTTTGTTTTATGCCTTGCTCGCTGAGCTCGACTCGCGTTTCATTTTTCAGGCGCGAGAATTGGTTTTGAGTTTCGTGCGACCTGACCAGAAGGGTGAATTTCGCGATGAAAGTTTCGCGCCGCAAAAAGCCGAGTTGGTCGAATTGCAAAAAACGATTCGCGAGGCGTGGGTCAAAATCCAAAAACTCGAATTCGACTGTGATGAATCGACCGATTGTTCAAGGTGTAGTTTTCGGGAGGTTTGCGGAAATTAGTCTTCGACTTCGATTTTTTTAATCTTGTTAGCCATTCTTATCTTTCCGCGCGTAATATTTTCAATAGTCTCTTTTAATTGGGGAATAGCTAAATCAATTCCCTCTAGAATATTTGCAATAGTTTCTCTATCGATTGTTTTTTGATTAAAAAGTCCTGACTCTAGATATTTGGAAGCTGTCTTTACGATATCGTCATGAGACTTTCCGTAAAGTTTATTGATATTTGTTTTTGCGTAAGTTTGACCAGGTTGAATCAATCTTAATTCAATTAACTTAAGAATTGCTCTTCGAGCATTTTGGCTGCGACTGAGCATTTCTTTGGCTTTTTCAAGTATTTCAAGTTCAGCGGCGACTTTATTTAGAAAAGCTAATTCGTTGGGATTTCTCGGCGATATTTCATTAGCTAATTCTGCGGGATTTCTTGGTATTAGTTCGTCCATGATTATGAATTTAAAAAATAAGACTTAATTTTAGCAATAAATATTTTCCGGTCAAGTTCTAATTTTCAAACAACCTCCTCCCAATTCTCAAGTTCGTCGCACCCGCTGCGACGGCGAGCTGCCAGTCGTCCGACATGCCGGCGGAGAATTGCGTGAGTCCGAATTTATCGCACAGAGCTTTGCCTTGCTCGAAAATCTCGCGCGTCTGAATTTCGTCTCCTGCCAGACCGATCGTCATCAAGCCGACGATTTTCAGATTGGGTAATTCGCGAATTGCCTTTACAGCGTCTTCCAAATCTTCTTCCAGAAATCCGTCTTTCTGCGTCTCGCGGGCGAGATTCACTTGCAAAAAAATCGGGAGTTTCTTGATGGCGGAGTTAACCCCCGAGTTAACTCGGGGGTTAACGGATTCATTTAAAAATCGAGGATTAATGGATTGATCCAAAATTTTCGCGACTTTCACACTGGCGACGCTTTCGATGACATCGAATTCGCGCGCAATTTCGCGAGCTTTATTCGACTGAATGCGCCCGACAAAGTGCTTTTCACATTCTGCGATTTCAGCTTTTTTCGCCAAAAATTCCTGTAAACGATTTTCACCAATGATTTTCACGCCGCTTTGCAAAAGTGCATTAATCTCAGCTGGCGAGCGATTTTTCGTGATGGCGACCAGCGAAATCTCGGCAGGATTTCGACCGTAATCGCGGCAAACAGCGGCGAGCTCGGTTTTAAATGCGGCGAGATTTTGGGGAATGTTGGACATATTATAATTTTGGGTCCCCGCTCCCGATTTCTCGAGGACAAGCTTCGCGAGGATGACAGTTAGCACAAGCTTTTTTTCATTTTTTACGCTAAAATTATCGCATAAAATGCAACTCCGCGTCGCTCTCATCGGTCGACCTAATGTCGGCAAATCCACGCTTTTCAATAATCTCATCGGCAAACATCTCGCGATTACCGCGGAGGAAGCCGGCACGACGCGCGATCGCATCGAGCGTGAGGTCATGATTAACCGCGTGAAATTCATCCTCACCGACGCTGGCGGCGTCGAGACCGCGAGTGGCGGTGATCTTGATGATGACATTCAGCGGCAGGTCCAATTCGCGATTGCGAATTCTGATTTGCTCGTTTTCATGGTCGATGCCAAATCCGAAATTACCGCTGAGGATTCGCACGCTGCCGAGATGCTGCGTCGGACATCCAAGCCGGTCATTTTCGTCGCCAATAAATTTGAGAATGACGATGTTACGAATTTAATGAATTTTGCGAGCTTCGGTTTCGATGTGCCGCTCGGGATTTCCGCGATTCACAAAAACGGACTCGACGAGCTCAAAAGCATTCTGACCAAGAAATTACGCAAAATTCGCTCAGAGAAAAAATTAAAACCGGAAAAAACTGAAATGAAAATCGCGGCGAAAGTCGCGGTCGTCGGTCGACCAAATGTCGGCAAGTCTTCGCTCGTCAACAAAATTCTCGGCGAAAAACGCTTCGTCGTCTCGGAGATTCCGTGCACGACGCGCGATGTCGGCGATGCAGTCGTCGAGGTCAATGGTCAGAAATTTCAATTGCTCGACACCGCGGGAATTCGTCGCGCGGGTAAGATTGGCAAAGGCATTGATCGTTTCGCGACTGGTCGGACATTGAATGCGATTTCGGACGCGGATGTCGCGTTGCTCTTGCTCGACGGTTCGGAAAAAGTCGTCGCGCAGGATTTGCATGTCGCCGAAAAAGTTCTCGCGGCGGGTTGTGGCATCATCATCGTCGTCAATAAAATCGATCTTTGGGATGAATTCGAAACTGCGCAAAAGACTTGGCTCAATGATCTTTCCGCGCGTTTCCAATTCGCGCGGTGGGTGAGTGTCGTGATGCTTTCCGCCGAGACTGGTCGTCACATTCCCAATCTTTTCGAACAAATTCTCGCAGTGCAGGCAGAGCGTGCGAAGCAAATTCCGACGCCAGAGCTGAATCGTTTTTTCAAAAAAATCGTCTCACAACACTCGCCGGCGCAGACCGACAACGCGAAAGCGCCGCCCAAAATTTACTATGTCACGCAGCTCAAAAATCAGAGACAGCCGACCTTCGCCCTGGTCGTGAATCGTCCGCTGGCGTTTCATTTCAGCTACCGCCGCTTCATCGAAAATCGTTTGCGTGAAGAATACGGTTTCGCGGGCGTGCCCCTCAAGATTGAATTCAGAGAGCGCAAAAGAGATGCGCGGAAGAATGCGGAGCGAGCGTAATTTAAATCAGCGTGCTGGAATCCAGTTTCAAATTTTCCTTGTCCTCGTTCCAAAGTTTCGGATTCAAAATAATGTAGTCGCGGATGCGATTTAGTTCTTCGTCGTCGCGGATGATGTGGTCGAAAAAATTGTTTTGCCAGACGCGGTCGAGAGCAGGGGTGATTTGGTGAATATTTTTTGTTACGGCAGATTTGAATGATCGAATTACCGTCGAAAGAGAATTTGGTTTTGGTGAAATTTTGGAATAATAGTTTGTTTTTCGCGTGTTTAAAAACATTGTATTTTGATTTTGTAGAAACGTTGCATGCAACGTTTCTACATCTAAACATGTGGTGTTTTTGGGATTTGGATTATCAATCACCACAATCCCATGCAGGTGATTAGGCATTATGACGAATTTATCTAAATTTACGTTCACAAAATGCGTCGGAATAGCGCGCCAACATCTCTCCACGATTTTTCCGAAATCTCCCAAAATCATTTGGTCGTTTCTGATTTCACCAAAAATATTTGCGCGGCTGTATGAGCAAATTGTGACGAAATAAAATCCGTCCTGGGAATAATCCCAATCTTTCAAGCGCGCTGAGCCGAGCTGAAATTTCTCTTCAAATCGCACCTGCCAAGTTTAGCAATTTGAAAATTTGTTAAACTCACTGAAACTAAAGTCTTCAAATGCTCGCCGACGAAATCGCGAAAATCTTGCTCGACCGCGGGGCGGTCAAGATCAATCCCGCCGAACCATTCACCTGGACGAGCGGAATTCGTGCGCCGATTTACTGCGACACGCGCGCGCTCATTTCTTTTCCTGATGCGCGCGAAAAAATCCTCGCGGGATTTTTGCAAAAGATTGCCGAGACAGGACTCACATTCGATGCGGTCGCCGGAGTCGCGACGGGCGCAATTGCTTTTGGCATGCTCGTCGCGGATCGCCTGAAAAAACCTTATATTTATGTGCGACCCGAGCCGCGCGACCATGGTACTTCGCGGCAAGTCGAGGGTTCGCTCGCTCAGAATTCCAAAGTTCTCGTCATCGAAGATTTGTTCTCGACGGCTGGCTCGACGGTCAAAGCCGTCGCTGCGCTGCGTTCCGAAATTTCCGCAGAGGTCGTCGGCGTGATCGCAATCTCGACTTACGAATTCGAAAAAGCCGCGACCAAGCTAGGAGAGGCTGAAGTGCGCTGGTGGACTTTGACGAATTTCACGGCGATTGTCGAACAGCTCGAAATCAGCGAAGCGGAGAAAAAAGCGGTGCTCGAATTTTCCGCCGACCCGGCGAGTTGGTTCGAAAATCAGAATAAAAAAACTTAATCTTATTTCTTACAAACTTAATCCTTAATCCTTAATTCTTAATCCTTACAAATTGAACCCACTGATTGCCAAAGTTCGCGCGATTATTCAGGAGAAACAAAGCAATCTGTGCGTCGCGGCGGATTTCACGCAGTGCGCCAAAGTCCTAGAATTAGCTGAAAAAATCGGTGACGAGATTTGCATGCTTAAGACGCATGTCGACATTCTCGAAGACTTCACGTCCGATTTTCCCAAAAAATTACGCGCAATGGCTGACCGCCAAAACTTCCTGATTTTCGAAGACCGCAAATTCGCGGACATCGGCAATACCGTTTCGCTTCAATTTGGCGGCGGGATTTATCACATTTCCGAGTGGGCGGATCTGATCAATGCGCACTCAATCGTGGGCGAGGGCATCATCGACGGATTGAAAAAGGTCAATAAAAATAGTGCTTTAATCCTGCTCGCGCAGATGACACCAGAAGGTAATTTGTTTGACGAAAGTTATGCGCTGAAGACTGTCGCGCTAGCGCAGCAGAATTCCGATTTCGTCGTCGGCTTCATCGGTTCGAGTGACCGACCGGAGGTACTCGCGAAAATTCGCAAGTCTGCCGGGGAGGATTTCCTGATTCTGACTCCTGGAATAAAACTGCAAAGTGGGGGAGATGGGCTCGGACAAACTTACAATACGCCGGAAAAAGCGATTCAAAATGGCGCGGACATCATCATCGTCGGGCGCGGAATTTACGCGAGTGCCGATCCGATTAGTGAAGCGGAGAAGTACCGCGCCGCAGGCTGGAATTCAATGAGAAAATTAGCGAATGAGTAAATGATTTAATTTTCTTATTTACTCATTGAATTATTAAATCATTGTTCTGCCCAGCTCTCACGGCCGTCGCCAGTGAGTTCGAATTTATCTCCCAAAAAGTGCGGCTTGGTGCCGAGCAAAATATCGCCGACGGCTTTCACATTCGCGAATATTTCGCGCAGATTTAGGCGAGTCTGACCAGTGTATGCTCGCAGATTAGCCGAAAAGCCGACCGCCTCGATCCCTAATTTCTCAGCCAAAAAGATTGCGCGCGGGAGATGAAATTCCTGACTCACGATTACCAGCTTCGTCGCGCCAAAAATTTCTCTGGCGCGGTAAATCGAATCGAAAGTGTCGAAGCCGGCGTAATCGGTGAAAATCGCGCGCGGCGGGATATTCTGTTTGAGCAGGTAGTCGCGCATTGCGTCCGTCTCATCATAATTCGTTCGCGAATTGTCACCACTCACAATGATCCTGAGGACTTTTTTGTCTACAAAAAGCTCGATTGCGGAGTCGAGTCGGTCGCGCAAGATGTCTGTCAGTTCGCCATTTTGCTTCACGCCTGCGCCGAGAACTAGGACGATTTGGCGATCTTTGATTTCCACAGCTTCACGAAAAATTTTATTTTTGGCGACTTGTCCAACCCAAAGATTAGCTCCCAAAATTCCGCTAACCAAAATTAAAATTAAAAACAGAACGATGAAACGCGGTCGAAATAAAAAAATTTTTCTTTGCATTTATTTTTTTGACTCTCGGATTTCTTCTCTTTTTTTGACTAAAAATTTAGTTAAATCTCTGGGGTCTCCTTCAACAAGAGTCCCTTGAGGAGTTATCATTTTTTTGGTTTTCTTTTCGTAAATGTTTCCTAAACAGCTTCTAAGTTTTGCAGAAACTTTATCGCTGCAAATAATCAAAACTTGATTGCGAATGATTTGTCTATCTACGCCTCGTATTTCTAATTCCTTAATTACATTTTTATAAAGTTCGGCTAAATCTCTTTTAAAAACATACATTTCCTCATTAGACAATAGGGCGATAAGAGCCTTTGGACTTAGATTCAATCTTTCCATGATTATTGACGTAGCGTCCCTAACGTTATTTGCTAGGAGGACTTCGAAATCAGCTTTTTCCACAAAAATTTTCATGAATTTGAATGCAAGTGAATCTTGACTAAGGTTAAGCAGTAAGTCTTTAGATTGGCTTTTTTCGGTCTCAGACGAGGTATCCATTATCAAATATTTAAGTTTTTTATTTTACTGTAGTAATTATCTTACTGCAAACTCTACTCTGCGATAAATCCGCCTGCCTGCAGCTCGAAAAGTCGGCGATAAATTCCATTTGGTTTTTTCAACAAGGCGGCGTGTTTGCCCTCCTCGACGATACCACCATTCTCGAAAACCAAAATCCGGTCGGCGGAGCGAATCGTCGCGAGGCGGTGGGCGACGACGATGACAGTTTTGCCGTGCATCAATTTCGCGAGCGCATCCGAAATCAATTTCTCGCTCTCGGAATCGAGACTCGAGGTCGCTTCGTCCAGAATCAAAATCGGCGTGTCGGCGAGCATAGCGCGCGCGATGGCGACGCGCTGGCGTTCGCCGCCTGACAATTTCACGCCGCGTTCACCGACGAAAGTCTCGTATTTTTCAGGTAATTTCTCGATAAATTCCGACGCGTGCGCCGCGCGGGCGGCGGCTCGGATTTCCGCCAGCGTCGCATTCGGCTGACCGTAGGCGATGTTTTCCGCGAGACTGCGGTGAAAAAGAATTGGCTCCTGGGGCACGACGCCGATGGCGCGCCGCAAACTTTTTTGCGTGATGTCTGCGATGTTTTGACCGTCGAAAAGAATCTCGCCTTTTTTCACATCGTAAAGGCGTTGCAACAATTTCACGAAAGTCGTCTTGCCGCCGCCGCTGCGTCCGACGAGCGCGATTTTTTCACCCGGTGCGATGTGCAGATTCAGATCTTGGTAAATCGGCTTTTTCTGATTGGAATATTTGAAGCTCACATTTCGAAACTCAATCGCGCCTTTTTTGACTTCCAAATTTTTTGCACCCGGGCGGTCAGCGACATGGAAATTCATTTGGCTGAATTGGACGATGTCTTCCAATTCACTCGCTGCCTTTTGCGTTTCGCGAATTTTTTCCCCGATCGAACGCAGGTGACTTGAAATCAGGTTGTAACTTGCCAGCACGAAAACAGCGTCGCCGACGCTGGCTTCGCCATTCGCCCAGAAAAGCACCACTGGAATTAAAAGCGCGAATTTGAAAAGCGTCATTACGAAGGCTTGCGCGACATCCGTCAGATTGAAGGTGAGCCAAAGGCGGAAGTGGCTGTCACGCCATTTTTCGACGACGCGCGCGAAGCGGCGATCTTCGAAATTTTCCCGACCGAAAATTTTCACTGTGGCGTTGCAGGAAATCGCATCGGCGAGTGTCGCGCCGATTTTCGTATCTGTGCCGGTCGCGGCGCGGGAGCGCGGCGCGACGAATTTCTTCACGACGAAAACGCTGAAAGCTAGGTAAATTACGACACCTCCGGCGATGATTCCGCCAATTGCCGTCCAGCGCCAAAACATCAACCCAATCATGCCGAGCACGATGAAGGACAGCGGAATGAAGGTGAATAGAAATTGGTCGGCAAAACTATTGGCGGCCCAGACACCGCGCGTGATTTTGCGCATCGTCGCGCCGGAGAATGAATTTACATGCCAGTCAGTCGAAAATCTTTGGACACGGAAAAAAGCGTCAGTCTGAATTTCTTCCAGCATCCGCGTCCAGCGTGAATCCCAGAAAATATTTTTGCCTTTACTCGCAATCCAATAAATTATCCCGGCTGCGCCAATCGCGGTGAGTACCCACCAAATTGCCGGGAAAGCCGCACTCGGATCCGTCGCGTGATTTACAAGCGTGTCGGTGAAAATTCCGAACAGCTGCGGCATCGCGACTTCGGCGGCACTTTGTAAAATCACCAAAAGCAAAACGCCGCTGAGCCATAGCGGCTTTGCGCGGAGGTAATTCCAGATGAATTTCGCGACCGACCAAAATGAGACTTGCATGCGAGTCGTGATTTTAGCATAAAAATTGTGTTCAAAATCTCTCTTGGTTTTCCTCATCTTTTCCCCAGTTCTCGGGATTTTGCCAAATATAATCACGAACGCGATTTAGTTCATCTTCGTCGCGGATTATCCTGTCATGAAATCGCGGTTGCCAGACGCGGTCGAGCGCAGGTTGGATTTGGTGAATGCGTTTTGTGACGGCGGATTTAAAACCGCGGATAATTGCCGACAAATTATTTGATTGAGGACCGAATTTATTTTTGTAATTTTGTCCCGAATTTTGTTTTTGTAGAAACGCATTGCAATGCGTTTCTACATTTTTTGATTCCAAAACATTGTCGATAATCACAATTCCGTGCAGATGATTCAGCATCACGACAAACGCATCCAATTTCACATTTCGGCGAATCTTTTCGGTTCGTTGCCATTCTTCTTCTACGATTTTTCCAATCTCGCTGAGCTGCATTTTTCCATTTCGAATTTCGCCAAAAATATTTTCTCGATTTTGGGTGCATATAGTGATGAAATAAAAACCATCTTGGGAATAATCCCAGCCGGTTAGCCGATGTGATTCCGTGCGGTATTTTTCTTGGAATTTCACGCAAAAATTCTAACATCGACCTTTTGCTAAAAACATAGGGGTAGAAACGCATTGCAATGCGTTTCTGCTGATAACATTCGGAGCGTTTTATCGAGCATAAAAATTGTGTTCAAAAGGGCGAGTTGCTGAGACAGAGCAGGGCGACTAAAATCTTCGCACCTAAGTTTAGGATTAAGAACAAAGAACAAAGGAATAAGATAGCACTATAAATCTACTTTTTCTTAAAATGCACTTAGAAAAATTCTTCCGCCCCTGATTGTTCGAGGGCTTTTTGTTCTATTTTTTCTTACTTCTTAGTCCTTACAAACTTACTCCTTAATCCTTACTCTCAAATGTCCAAACGCGTTTACGATTTCTCGGAAGGTTCAGCCAAAATGCGCGAGCTGCTCGGCGGTAAAGGCGCGAATCTCGCCGAGATGAGCTCACTCGGGATTCCGGTTCCGCCGGGATTCACGATTACGACTGAGACTTGCGCGGAATATGCCCAAGCGGGTGGCAAATTTCCGACCGGACTTTTGAAAGAGGTCGAAGAGCATCTCGCCAAATTGGAAAAGAAAATGGGCAAGAAATTGGGTGACGCGAAAGATCCTTTGCTCGTCTCTGTCCGCTCCGGCGCGGCGGCTTCGATGCCGGGCATGATGGACACGGTTTTGAATCTCGGCATGAATGACAAGTCGGTCGCGGGTCTCGCGGCAGTCTCGGGCAACGCGCGTTTCGCGTGGGACGCTTACCGTCGCTTCATTCAAATGTTTGGCGATGTGGTTCTCGGCGTCGAGCACGCACATTTCGAACACGAACTCGACAAACTGAAGGCTGCGAAGAAAGTGAAAAATGACCTCGAGCTTGATGCGGCGGATTTGGAAAAATTAACTGCGAGTTACAAAAAAGTCGTGAAAAACGCTATTGGCAAAGACTTTCCGCAAGATCCACTCGAACAACTCAAGCTTTCGATTCAGGCAGTCTTCGGCAGCTGGGACAATCCACGCGCGATTTATTATCGCAAGATGAACAACATCAAAGGCCTGATCGGGACGGCGGTGAATGTCCAGGCGATGGTTTTCGGCAATCTCGGTGAGACTTCGGGCACGGGTGTCGCTTTCACACGCGATCCGTCGACAGGCGAGAAGAAATTTTTCGGCGAATACCTGATGAATGCGCAGGGCGAGGATGTCGTCGCGGGGATTCGTACACCGCAGCCGATTTCACATTTACAAAAATCGAATCCGAAAGTGTACGCCGAGCTGACGAAGATTTACCAAAAATTAGAAAAGCATTACCGCGACATGCAGGATCTCGAATTCACCATCGAGCGCGGCAAACTTTTCCTGCTGCAGACGCGCAACGGCAAACGCACGGCGCGGGCGGCGGTGCGCATCGCAGTCGAATTAGTTCGCGAAAAAATGATCACCGAAAAAGAAGCGGTGCTGCGCGTCGATCCTTATTCTCTCGATCAATTGCTGCATCCGTCGCTTGATCCCAAGGCGAAGAAAATTGTGCTGACCAAAGGTTTGCCCGCGAGTCCGGGCGCTGCCAGTGGCAAAGTCGTCTTCACGGCAGACGAAGCGGAACACTTCGGCAATCTCGGCGAGAATGTGATTCTCGTGCGTAAAGAAACTTCACCCGAGGATATTCACGGGATGCACGCGGCGCGGGGAATTCTCACAGCGCGTGGCGGTATGACCTCGCACGCGGCAGTCGTCGCGCGTGGCATGGGTCGTTGCTGCGTCGCGGGTGCGGAGAAAATCGAAGTTGATTACATCAAAAAACAATTCCGTGTCGGCACGAAAATCGTGAGTGCCGGCGACATAATCACGCTCGACGGTTCGACGGGGGAGGTGATGCTCGGCGAAATCGCGACGGTCGAACCGCAGCTCGATGCGAATTTCAAGAAGCTCATGACTTTCGCGGACAAATTCCGCACGCTCAAAATTCGCACCAATGCGGACACGCCGCACGACGCCGCTTTCGCACGCGAAATGGGTGCGGAGGGAATTGGTCTCTGTCGCACAGAGCACATGTTTTTCGAGCCGGAGCGCATTCTCGCGGTGCGTGAAATGATCGTCGCCGATTCAGTAGAGGCGCGTAAAAAAGCGCTTGCGAAATTGCTACCATTCCAGCGTGACGATTTTTACCGCATTTTCAAAGCGATGAAAGGTTTGCCGGTGACCGTGCGTCTGCTTGATCCGCCGCTCCACGAATTTCTCCCGAATGAAGAAAAAGAAATCCGCGGACTCGCCAAGACGCTCCAAATTTCCGAACAAAAACTGCGCGAGCGCATGGCGGCGCTACACGAAGTCAATCCGATGATGGGTCTGCGCGGCGCGCGCCTGATGGTCGTCTATCCCGAGATTGTCGAGATGCAGGCGCAGGCGATTTTCGAGGCGGCGGTCAGATTGAAAAAAGAAAAGATCGATGTGATTCCCGAGGTCATGATTCCGCTCATCGGTATGATGGAAGAATTTTATTTACTCGCGAAGATTGTGCGTTCGACCGGCAACGCCATCATTCAAAAATCCGGCGTTCAGCTGAAATACGCAGTTGGCACGATGATCGAGATTCCGCGCGCCTGCATTCGCGCTCGCAAAATCGCGCGCCAGGCGGAGTTCTTCAGCTTCGGAACGAATGACCTCACGCAGCTCACCTTCGGTTTCTCCCGCGACGATGCTCCGAAATTTGTCCCGAAATACATCGAAGAGGGAATTCTCGATAACGATCCTTTTGCTTCGCTCGATCAGCGCGGCGTCGGAGAATTGGTCCAGATGGGTATCGAGCGCGGGCGCACTGACAAAAAAGACTTGAAATGCGGCATCTGCGGCGAACACGGCGGCGACCCAGCCTCGGTCGAATTTTGTCACCGCGTCGGCATGAATTATGTCTCTTGCTCGCCCTTCCGTGTCCCGATCGCGCGACTCGCGGCGGCGCAGGCGGCACTACGAAAATGAGTCAATGATTGAATGAGTGAATAATCTATTTTTGGTTCGCTATTTAATAATTTTTCTTAAGTCGCTAAAAACATAGATTTTATTTCGCGCTCTTTTCGGCGTGACATCGGTAATAATTTCAAGCTCAGCAAACTTTTGGATTACTGTGTATAAAGTTTGGCTATTAGATATTTTGGAAGTCTCTCGAATTGATTTAGTAGAGAAAGTTGGCTTAATAAAGATGGCGTCTAAAAACTTAATGGCATAAATTGAGTTAACCTCTGGCATTCGTTCTTTTAGGTTTTTGTACAGCTTTTCTATTTTTACCACTCGCTCCAAAGTTATTTTTGTCTGTTCTGCAATAGCATCAAGAAAAAATTTAATCCAAGAAACCCAGTTACCTTTTTCGCTGACATCCTGTAGGGATTGATAATAGGTGTCGCGATGTTCTTCTAGAAACTCACTAATATAGATATTTGGATAAGCTGTGATTTTCTTTTCATATAAGAAAAGTGGCACAAGTAGTCTTCCTACTCGTCCATTTCCATCCATGAATGGATGAATCGCTTCAAATTGATAATGTGCGATGGCAATTTGAACTAGGGGATCAATGGCATCCTCAGCGTAGAGATATTTTTCTAAATTCGAGAAGAGTGCTGGGATGTGTTGAGGTTCTGGTGGGACAAAGGTCGCCTGGTCAATAGTAGCACCATATGGACCTATAAAAACCTGAGTTTTTCTAATTTGTCCTGGATCTTTGTTCTGTCCTCTAACCGAATTTAGAAGTAGGCTATGCAAACTTTTAATCACATTTTCAGCTAAGGGTTTTTCTCTCAAAAGATTTTTTCCATACTCTATGGCTAAACGATAGTTAGAAATTTCTCGATAATCTTTTTCTTTTTCGTTCAGTTCGGATTTAGTATCTTGGGCATCAAACATGAAAACCTCATCTAAGGTAGCCTGAGTGCCTTCTATTTTTGAGCTTAAAACCGCCTCTTTGGTTTCAAAAGAGCGTTGAATAATTTCTGGATTTGGTAGTCTTTTTACGGCTTCATCATATCGCGCAACAATATCCCTTGCCTTTATAATGTTTTGGAAAACTAGCGAATAGTCTAACTTCGGGGGTAAGAATGGCGGGACGAAAGACTTTTTTATCATAATTAAGTTAATTCTATTCGCTGGAATTATATCATTTCTTATTCTAGTTTACAAGCGATTTCTGGAATAAGAGAAATTATAAATCTAGGTTCTAGAATAAAAATTTCTTAATTCTAGTTGAGTCGGTATGAATTATGTCAGTTGCTCGCCCTTCCGCGTCCCGATTGCTAGATTGGCCGCGGCGCAGGCGGCACTACGGAAATGATTCAATGATTGAATGAGTGAATAATCTTACAATTTAATCACTGAGTTGTTTGCGACGAGAGCTGATTTATTGCGCTGGTTTTTGGACGAGGAAAACGGTCGTCTCCGCGCTCTTGTTATTTTTTTGGTATTCAAATTGTTTGCAATCGAGAATCTGAAAACCACTCAGAGTTAACATTTTTTTGGCATCAGCCAAAGTGCTTGGGTAAATTTGTGTCCCGAGCTTACGGTATTCTGCTTGCTGGTAGTTCGAATAATCTATGGCTGTGAAGTTTACGACTTCCGCTCCAAAATTAATTGGAACTGAGAAATTCTGACAGCCCTTGGCGAGTTGTCGCGCTTTTCTGGCTGGCTTAATGAGCTCAAAAATTGAATTATTTAGGACAGCTTTGCCGTCGGGCTTGAGTGAGGCGAAAAGCATTTCGAGAACTTCTTTCGGATTGAACATCAAAGCGTTGGTGACCACGCCGCAGTCAGCAAACTCCTTCTTTTCGTCGAAGGGCGAGTGTCTTATGTCGGCTGCCACCAAGAGGCTTTGCGGCAGTCTTTTTCTCGTATGCTCTCTTAATGTCACATGGTCAATGTCGACGCCTATGACTTTTAAATCGGGGTTTTCTTTAATTTCGGAATGGTCGAATTCGTGTCCTGGTCCAATGCCGATATTCAAGACAGTCACCGGTTGGTTTTTTCCTAGCGCTTCGGCGATGACGGGATTGAGATGCTCGGTGAAAAACTCTCGGCTAGAAGAAGGCGTGTGGATTTTCTCCTGGTAATTTTTTGGGTTGTATTCGGAATAATTGGGCGGTGTGAGTTTGGACATTTTTTAAATTTGTCGGACTATTTTATCATAAAAGAGCCTACAAAAAAAGCTTATTTTATCCTGTCATGGTTTCTGACCAGTTTGTTCAATTATTTCTTCCAGCTTTCTCCACCAAAAAATCGAGCATTTTGCCCGCGATGTCGATCCCTGTGAAATTCTGACTGGCTCCGAAATTGCAAGGGAAATTGACCTCGCTGACCAGAAAGCCATTTTTTGTGTACAAAAGATCGACTCCGCCGAACTCTACCCCGGCTACTGCGACAGCTTTCAGGACGATTTCGCGGATTTTCGGATTAAGCTGAACGATTCTATTTTTAGAGAAGCCGCGATTTGCATTTGATCTGAAATCTAACTTTTTGGGGACAGATTTCTCGTAGGCGCACAAAATTTCTTTTTCGAGCACGACTGCTCGGATGTGACGACCAGATGACTCTTTGACCATTTTCTGAAAAAAGAACTCAATGTCCTTACTGACCAAGAATTGGCTGATTGATTTAAGTGAAAAATATGAATCAACCACCAATACCCCTCTTCCCAGAGAATCCTTCAAGGTTTTGATAATTAAAGGAAAACCAAGTTTCTGGGCAATTTTTTTAAGTTCGGTGTCGTTCACCGCATTGGCAAAAATCGTTTGCGGGATAGGTATCCCGGCGTTGGCGAATTCTACATATCGAGTTAGTTTATTGCTGAATCGCCTTTTTATTGTTTCTTCAGGCTTAAAAAAAGAAGTACAATTTCCGCCCAATAAAATCGACTGTTCAAGGAGAGCTTCGCTGGTGTCTACCGCAACTCGGTAAATCAAGTCGTTTTTTTTTATTGATTTTTTGCCGACCTCCAGGAGTGTATCTTTGCTGCTGATGACTTTTGTCTCAAGTCCGCGCTTTTTAGCAGCTTTCAATAGATATTCTTCGCACTTCGGATTGTGACTATTGTTGATTAAAACAAGCTGCATATGAAAAGTTAAAACGGCGTAATTTTAATCGTTGCGCTGACAAAAAGGAATCTCTAAACTGCCTGCGAATTTAGCCATGCGTCGCAAGAAAGCAATTGTTTTCACCGAATACCGCCACAAACTCGAGAGTGTCGAGTCGGCGCAGAGAGCTGGATTTACCGCAGTTTTGGTGACGCGCCAGAAGCGCAACGGCGCCGCCAAAGTCTTTGACGAAGTTTTCGAAGTCGATCTTAATTCGCGCGAAGTCTGGGATGATTTGGCGAAAAAATTAAAAGCCAAGTACAACGTCAAAGCGGTCGTCTCCAATTATGACCACTTCGTCGTGCAGCGTTCGTATTTGGCTGAGAAGCTCGGCGTGCCGGCGACGACGGTTTACGCGGCGGCCTGCACGCGCAACAAAGTGCTGATGCGGCACGCGCTTTCTGTCATGCCGGAGAACATCGAATTCGAAGTCGTCCACAGCTTGGCGGAGGCGACGCGCGCGCGTCAAAAACTCGGCGGCGATGTTTTCCTCAAATCCATCGCGGGTATCAAATCGCGCTGTATTTTTCACGTCAAAAGCGCGGCAGCGCTCACGCGCGCTTGGCACGAATTTCGCCAGCTCAAAAATGAAGTCGATGAAGAGCTGATGAATGATTTTAAATATCTCGATTTTCGCTTCAATTACCCTGATCCGCGTGAAATCGTTTTGGTCGAAAAAGCGATTCGCGGCAAGCAAATCACAGTCTCTTCACTCGTCGATAGCCACCGCGTTTGGCACGCACCGTCGGTCGTCGACATCACGACGGCAGCGGAGATTGGTCGTGACGACTCTTTCCTCGCTTACCGGATGCTGCCGTCCAAGATGCCGGTCGAGATTTGGCGTGAGGCGAAAAAAATTACTGAGACCGCCATCAAAGTTCTCGGGTTGCGTAACTGTGCAGTCTTCACGGATTTGATTGTCGATGAAAATGGAAAAGTTAAAATCATCGAAATCGCGAGTCGCATGGGCGGTTACCGACCGCTGATGTATTTACACGCTTACGACTTTTACTTACCCGACTTACTGATTCGCGCGGTGACTGGTAGACCGGTGCGCCGACGCAAGAAAGCGCAAAGATTTGTTTCCTTGCTCGAAATTTTCCCGGAGCAAAACGGTAAATTCGTGCGTGTCGAAAATCTCGCGGCAATTAAAAAAGATCCCGCGCTCGTCTATTTCAAAATGAAAGCCAAGAAAGATTCGCTAGTCGGACACGCTCGTGAGAATTTCGAGCCAGTCGCCGTATTGCTCATTACTGGCAAAAATTACCGTGCGCTAGAGCAAAAGTCGCGCGAGATTCACGAGCAATTGAAAGTCATCGTCGCTTAGAAATTCAGCTAAATAGCAGTTTGGCGCGTTTCGGGCTTTTCCGCTAAAATCCGCGGGAAAAGAATTAAGTATTAAGAAATAAGAACTAAGAAATAAGGATCAAGGATTAAGTTTTTTCTTACTACTTAAAACTTATTCCTTACGACTTACAACTTACTCCTTACCTAAATGTCCTCAGAATATACCGCCGATTCCATCCAAGTCCTCGAAGGGCTGGCGCCAGTGCGCAAACGCCCGGGCATGTACATCGGTTCGACCGATGCGCGCGGGCTGCACCATTTGATTTGGGAAGTCGTCGACAACTCGATCGATGAGGCGATGGCGGGTTTCGCCAATGAAATCGTCGTCACGATTCAAAAAGACGGTGCTTGTTCCGTGCTCGACAACGGTCGTGGTATTCCAGTCGAGACACACAAAGCGACAGGCAAATCTGCGCTCGACACTGTTTTGACAGTACTTCACGCGGGAGGCAAATTCGGCGGGGAGGCGAGTGGCTACAAAGTTTCCGGCGGTCTGCATGGCGTCGGTGTCTCAGTCGTGAATGCGCTCTCGGTCAAAGTCATTGCCGAGGTTTTCCGTGATGGCAAACACTACCGCATGAAGTTCACCGACGGTGGCTCGAAGTCGTATCCACTCGAGACGCTCGGCGCTTCCAAATTTAACGGCACGAAAATTACTTTTTACCCTGACCCGACGATTTTCAAAGAGGGGACGGACTTCAAACTTGAGACAATTTTCACACGCTTGCGTCAGCAGGCTTACCTCACGAAAGATGTGAAAATCGCGATTCACGATGAGCGCGTCGACCGCAAATATAAGTTTTACTTCGAGGGTGGCATCAAATCTTATGTCGCGAATCTCGACCAAAACCGCGAGCGCCTGACGAATGTTTTTTATGTCGGCAAAGAACACCCAGACGCTTTCGTCGAGGTCGCGCTCCAGTACACCAATGCTTACAACGAAGAGGTTTTCTCGTTCGCCAACAACATTCACACGATTGACGGTGGTACGCACCTCACTGGTTTCCGTACCGCGCTGACGCGTGAAATCAATTCCTACGCGCGCAAAAATAATTTACTCAAGGATAACGAAACGAATCTCACTGCGGAAGATGTGCGCGAAGGTCTGACTGCGATTGTTTCAGTCAAAGTGCGCGATCCGCAATTCGAAGGTCAGACCAAAGGCAAGCTCGGCAATGCTGAAGTCCAGTCCGCCGTGAATGCGATTTTCGGTGAGGCCTTCGCGAATTATCTCGAAGAACAACCGGCCGATGCGAAAGCGATGGTCGGCAAATGTGCGCTCGCGGCGCGGGCGCGTATCGCGGCGCGGGCAGCGCGTGACACGGTGCTCCGCAAAGGTGCGCTCGAAGGTTCGAATCTGCCAGGCAAATTGGCAGACTGCTCCTCGCGCAAGCCAGAAGAATCCGAGCTCTACATCGTCGAGGGAGATTCCGCCGGCGGCTCTGCGAAGCAGGGCCGTGATCGCTTCACGCAGGCGATTCTGCCGCTCAGGGGAAAAATTCTCAATGTCGAGCAAGCGCGACTTGATCGCATGCTGGCGAATAATGAAATCAAAAATCTCGTCCTCGCTTTCGGCACTTCGATCGGTGACAGCTTCGATATCAAAAAATTGCGCTACCACCGCATCGTGATTATGACCGATGCCGATGTCGACGGTTCGCACATTCGGACATTACTTTTGACGCTGTTTTACCGCCATTTCCGTCCGCTCGTGGATGGCGGATTCGTCTATATCGCCGTCCCGCCGCTTTACAAAATCGCGAAAGGCAAGCAAGTTTGGTACGCCTACACCGATGAAGAAAAATTCAAAATCCTAAAAGATAATCATCTCGCTGTCGATGAAATTCCTTCAAATTCCGTAGTCGAGGATGACTCTGACGAGGAGGAAGATTCACCCAAAAAGAAATCATCGTCCGCCGGTGTCAAAATCCAACGCTACAAAGGTCTCGGTGAAATGAATCCGGAGCAGCTCTGGGAGACGACGATGGATCCGACTCGTCGCATTCAGCTGCGTGTCGCGGTCGAGGATGCCGAAAAAGCGAATCAGATTTTCGAGACGCTGATGGGTGGGGAAGTCCCGCCGCGTCGCAAGTTTATTCAGACTCACGCGAAGAGCGTGGAGAATTTGGATATTTAAATTAAGCACTTTACGCAAAAATAGCTCGACCTATTTGGCTGAGCTATTTTTGTTTTTGGCTCCAGTGCTGATTTCATTCAGCAATCCGAGGATTGAAGAATGAGTGATTGAGAGATTTTTGATTCGACGAGCGAA
>JBAYIN010000010.1 GCA_041665585.1 Patescibacteria group bacterium
AAGGAGCTTTAGGGATTATAAGGATTTGTGATTCTTTATCTTTACTGCTCTTTAAAGCTCTTTATAATCCTTATGATCTTTTTTCCGCGGCGCGTAGCTTGGCGGAACGCGAACGCGGATTTTCCTGAACTTCAGCAGGCGAGGGCACGATTGGCTTTTTCGTCAGAATTTCGAGTATGCCAGCCTTTTTTTGTTCCCGGAAGAAATTTTTGACGAGGCGATCTTCGAGCGAATGAAATGCAATCACCGCAATTCGCCCGCCTGATTTTAGAAGTTTTGGCGCAGAATTTAAAGTGTTTTCGAGCGCACCCAATTCGTCATTGACCGCGATGCGCAAAGCCTGAAAAATTTGCGGTAACAAGCTTTTCACTTCGACCAGCGCGACCAAGTCGGCAGTCGTTTGAAATTTTTGCCGTCGCCGCGCCACGCAAATCTGGTGCGCGATTTTCCGGGAAATCCCAATCTCGCCGAAATTGCGGAGAATGTCAGCAATCTGAGCTTCCAGAAAGCTATTCAGAATAACCGCCGCTGTGAGCGACTGGCTTTGGTCGAAGCGTAAATCGAGTGGTCCATTTTTTTTGAAAGAAAAACCACGCTCGGGATCGTCGAAATGCGGCGACGAAACGCCGAGATCGAGCAAAATTCCATCGAGCGAATTCAGCGCGACGATTTTGTCCAGCTCGCGGAAATTGGTGTGCAGCAGCTCCGCATTCGGAAAATCCGCCAGATTCTCCCGCGCCAGCTGCAGATTGCGCTCGTCCGCATCCAGCCCAATCAGCTTTCCTTTGGGTGAAATTTTTTGGAGAATTAATTTCGCGTGACCGCCAAGCCCGAGCGTACCATCGACAAAAAGCTCGCCACCGTGCGGAGCGAGTAATTCAAGCGTTTCGGCAGGGAGAACAGGCGCGTGAAAATTCACGCCGAAATTTTAGCACTCAAATTAGTCCTTCTTTTCACTGGAAATTTGAGGTAAATCCAGGTCTGGATAAAGCTTAGAAAAACAGTCAGTGCAAATTCCATGCGAACTCTTAACTCCAAATTTATCAAGTATTGTATCTAAACTTAAGTGTTTTTCCGAACCATCTTCTTCTACTACGACAATATTTTTACAACCAGAACAAACCCTGAGACTCTCACCTGCAACACTAGCCCCGAGAGATTTTGCAATCAAAGCAGCAAAAACTCCGCGCAACTCAGGATAGGCTGCCATATCTCCAATCAGCTCTTTAACTTTTGTTCGAAACAATTTCGCAACAGATTTTTTGGTTGCAGCATAAAAATCCTCCGGCGATAACGATAATGGTGAGTCAGTTAATTTGACTGGCAAATACAATGGATTCGTTGTTCCTGTCTGCCTGTCCTCAAACAACCCAGCATCTTCTAAAGTAGCCATAGCCAACAAATCATCCTCTCTGTCCGACGACAATGGTGGCATAAAATTCATGTCGCGGATTTTACTTTTAAAAACTCTTTTGTCAAGTCGCGGTTCGCGAATTTGCCTTAATTTTCTCTGCTAAAATTCGACAATGCTGCCGCCCCAAATCACGACTTTTCTCTTCGCCATGACGCCGATTTTCGAGCTGCGCGGCGCGCTGCCGTGGGCGCTGACGATTGGACAGCTTTCACTTGCCGAAGCGCTTTTCTTCTCGGTCGCGGGCAATATCTTCGTCTCAGTCTTGCTGATTTATTTACTCCCGCTCGTCAATTGGTTCGCCAAAAAATACTGGCCGTGGGCGGATCGCATTTTGCAAAAAATCTTCGCCAAAACGCGCGCGAAACATTCCAAAAATTTCGTCCGCTTCGAGAAGGTTTTTCTCGCCACCTTCGTCGCCATCCCACTGCCCGGCTCGGGCGCGTGGACAGGAGTACTGCTCGCGTGGCTTTTCGGCGTTGAGAAAAAATGGGCGATTTTCCTGATTTCGCTCGGAGTCTTGATTTCGGGAATTTTGGTGGCGGGACTTACGACTGGCGCGATTGCGTTTGTAAAATTTTTTTGAAGTCGAGCGCACCCGCGCGCACGAGCTGAATTTCTCCCGCTGAAACATCGACCAGTGTCGAGGCGAGATTTCTAGAAAGCGAACCGTCGTCGAGAATCAGATCAAGCGTAGGAAAAATTCGCGCCACTGCCGCCGCATCACTCGCGACTTTTTTGCCGGTCAAATTCGCCGAAGTCGTGACGAGTGGCGCACCGAATTTGCGTGCGAGTGCACGCGAAATCGCGTGGTCGGGGAGTCGCACGCCGATCTTCTCGGCTGGATTTTTTTTGGAACGCACGAGCAGACTTAGATTACCCGGCCAGAATTTTTTCGTCAGCAAGTGCGCCTGGCACAGCTTCGCGCCGAGACGATTCAAATAACTTTTCGACGGCAAATTCAGGAGCAGCGGCTTCGCCGGATTGGATTTTTTGAGTGCGTGAATTTTGGCAATAGCTTTGGGATTTTCGGAATCAGCCGCCAAGCCCCAGACCGTGTCCGTCGGATGCGCGACGATTCCACCCGCGCGCAAAATCACGACCGCCTCGGCAATCGCAGCTTTAAAATTAGTCGAATCGATTTTAAGAATTTTCATACTTGCTTTGGGCTATTTTACTTGCAATCTGATTTTTTGTTTGCGACAATTGCCAACCTTAAATTTGAAAATGGAACTGATAAAAGAAGTAATACCTCCGAATGACATAACTGTAATTCGTACTAGAATCGCAGGTGTTTTACTTGCAAGAGTGGAAAACGGCGAAGATATTTTTTATCGCTCCGCAAAAGAGACTGAGCTAGAAGATGAAGATGCAAACTCAGAGACAGAACAGGGTTTTCGCAAATACGATGCTGACCTCGAAAAGGCGGCATTACGAAACCTAGAAGCAGTCCAGGGCGCAGCAATTTTTATTCATCTATTCGATAGACTAAACCAAATTAGGCTTTTAACTGAAAAAGGAATTGCAATGACAACCAGATTTGCAATTCAGGAATTTGGTTTTAATGAAGAAGCAGCACGCTTAATCAAAAACACTTGTCGTTGTTGTTGGGATGACTTAGAAGAGTGAAAACTATTTTCTCTTTAGCTTCTTCGCACCGGCGGCGTACTCTTCGACGATGACGAGACAGTCGCGGGCCTTCACATTGTCCGGATCAATTTCCAAAACGCGGCGAAAAATCGGCAGGGCTTTGTCGATATTTTTGGCATTCAAATAGCAGACCCCGAGGTCAGTCAAAATGTAAGTGTCGTCGGGCGAGAGCGCTCGCGCGCGTTCAAGCAAAATGATGCCCTTGTCAGGACTGCCTGCCATCGCGAGCCCCCAGCCGAGGCAGCGGAGAATCTCAGGATGATTAGGTTTGAATTCGTCCGCCCGCTCGAGAAAACGCAGCGACTCCTCCCAGTCACGCCGGCAAGAAAAAAGAAAGCCGAGCAAGTAGGACGCATTCGCGGATTTCGGATCGAGCTCAATCGCCTTGCGCAAAGCCTTCTCAGCTTTGTCGAGTCGATTCAGCGAAATGAAATTGTCGCCGATTTCCTCGTAAGCCTCGACGCAGTCCGGCGCGTCGGCGAGAATCTCTTCGCAAATTTTGATCGCGTCCTCGTACTGCTCGTTGAATTTGAGCTCGTCGGCTTGGTCGAGAAGTTCGTCAATTTTGTCGTCATCCATAAACTCGCGGGATTTTAGTTCTCCTCCAGGATTTTCGCAATTTCGGCATCCTGACGCAGCGCGAAAATATTCGCTGCCAACCAGCCTTCCTTTTGCCCGCAGTCGAAACGCTGCCCCGCCAAAATCTCGCCGAAAATTGGCTCGGTTTTTTGCAAAATTGTGAGCGCGTCGATCAGCCGAATCTCGCCACTCGCACCCGGATTTTGCGCGAGGATGTCGAAAATTTTGTGCGGCACGACATATTTCCCGACGATTGCCAGCTCACTCGGCGCATCAAGCGGCGCGGGTTTTTCGACGAATTTTTGAATCGCAGAATGCTGGTCGAGCGCGACGATGCCGAATTTGTGGACATCGCTGAGCGGCACTTTTTGGAGTCCGACAATCGCAGAATTTTTCGACTCGAAGGCGGCGAGGAGCTGCAGCGTCGGCTCGCCGAAAATGAGATCGTCGCCGAAAATCACGAGAAAATTTTCGTCGGAAATTTGCTCACGCGCCTGCAAAATCGCGTGTCCGTCGCCGAGCATCTCGTGCTGCGTGACAAACGAGAATTCTGCGAGCTGCGAAATTTTTTGAATTTCCGCCAGTAATTTGACATCGCCTTTTTGCGCTAATTTTTCTTCGAGCGCAGGCGAGGACGAGAAATGATTTTTGATGGCTTCTTTACCTTCACTCACGACGAAGACGATTTTTTCAATACCGGCGGCGACGATTTCCTCGACGATGATCTGGAGCAGTGGACGATCGACGATCGGCAAAAGCTCTTTCGGGACAGCTTTAGACGCGGGGAGGAAGCGCGTGCCGAAGCCGGCGACAGGCAGGACGGCGGTGCGAATTTTGGTCATCGCAGGAATTTTAACAAACCCTGAGACGAGCAAAAAAATGTCTCAGAGGGTATTTGACAAAATATAATTCTTTTGTGAAAATAATCAGGATTTAGCTTCGGGAAGTGGTTTGACGATTAGTGCAACTCGACTTAATATCTTCCCCGTTAAAAATTTAACTTTCTCAAAAATGAACGCCGCCAGCCCTTCACTCGATCTCACAGAAGTTCTCGACGAATTTTTCATGGTGCTCTCCAAGAAAGAACAAGAGGTCGTGAAGCGGCGTTTTGCCTTGATCGGCAGCGAGCGCCAGACGCTCGAAAAAATCGGTCAGCACTTCGATGTCACGCGCGAGCGCATCCGCCAGATCGAATCCATCGCGCTGCAGAAATTGCGCCGGACGATTACGAACACGAAGTTCCAACAGATCAATGAGATCGCCAAACAAATTCTCGAAAAAAATGGTGGCATCTGCCTCGAAGAAAAATTGGTTTCAGAAGTGCTGAATACGATTCATTCCGTCAATCAAATCGACGGCAATATCATCCGCCTCTCGCTCGCGGTCGACGAAGAAGTCGCGCAAGAGCGCACGAGCAGTCTCAAGCCATTTTGGCGCGCCAAAAGAATCGCCATCAACGATATCACTGCCATCGCAGACAAAGCTGTGAATGTCCTCGGCAAACAAAAAGATCTCGTCGATGAAGAACGCCTCGTGAATATGGTGCGCGCGGCACTCGCCAATTCCGGTAAAAATTTCAAAGCTGAAGCCATCGCCGCGACACTCGCACTCGAACCACGCCTGAAGAAAACAGCAGAAGGTTGGGGACTCATGAGCTGGCGTCACATCAATCCGCGTAGCCTCCGAGACAAAGCGCTCATCGTGATGCGCGAGCTGGAAAAGCCGATTCACTTCGTGGAAATCGCGAACAAAATCGCTGAGCACGGTTTCGACAAAAAAGTCGTGACTGTCCAAGCCGTTCACAATGAACTCATTCGCGATGACAATTTCGTCTTGATCGGTCGCGGACTCTACGCGCTCCGTGAGTGGGGTTATTCCGAGGGGACTGTCGCCGACATCATCGAAGACATCCTCGCGAAGAAATCGCCGCTCTCAAAAGAAGAAATCATCCGTGGAGTTTTGAAACAGCGCCAAGTCAAGAAAGGCACGATTTCGCTGAATCTACAGAAAACACCATGGTTCGAACGAGTCGGTCGGGCGCTTTACAAATTGAATCCCGCGAAAAAGAAAGGCGTCGAGGCGAACCGCAAACGCCGCGGTGGACGCAAAATTTAGTTTCGCGGTAGCACGAAATACCTAAACTAATTGCTTTTTGAGTCTTTTTTTGCTAAAATTAAAAGATTTAAAAACTAAAAATTGGGCAAAATAAAAAGCAAAATTCACCGATTTTTCTCGCGAAATCTGCACCATTTTCAGGAAACACTTTTCGCGCTCACGCTGGTCTTCGTCATTGGCGGTTTTGTCTTCGCGAATCTCGGTGAAGGCAGCGCGCAACTGAAAGCCTTTTTGTTGAATGACAAAACAATCAGCGCAGAACTACTCACGGCTAACTCCTCGCTCACACTCGATCCCACGGACGCGCCGAATAGCATACTTACTTTGGATACTAATGCGTGGACAAACAACCAAGCACTAATCAACAACCTTTTCAAAGACAGCTTAATTAAAAAGATTTTAAGCATTATGAGCTACATCATGGCTGGTGTCTTCGGAATTTTTCTCAGCCTGTATGTTATCAATTTTTTGACTGCCGGCGACAAACAGGATGCCTCGAAAAAATTCAGCGAGCGCATGCTGTGGGCTTTTGTCGGCTTTATGATTTTGGCAATCGCCAAACCGCTCTCGGACGCGTTTATGCTTTTGCGCGGTGACAAAATCGACCTGCTCACCAATCCCGACACGATATTTTTGTCAGCCAAAATCGTCGGCTTCACTCTGCGCTCCGCAGCACACCTCATCGAATATATTCTCGGCGGAGTCGCACTCGTCACGATGGGCGTAGCTGTTTTCAAAATGGTGGGTGGTGTCGACAGCGAAGAGACTGTCAAAAATGCACGCAAGACAATCGCGTGGGGAGCCATCGCGCTGTTCATCGTCGGTGCCAGCGCGGTTTTGGTCGACAAAGTTTTTGCGCCCACTGATACCGTCGAGGCGCAGATCGGCAGCGGGGCACTAGCAGTCAATCAATTGCAGGCGATTTTGGAATCCGGACAATCGCAGGCGCGCATCGTGGCTTTGAATTATGTGAAATATTTCCAAACCTTCATCGGAGCGACTGCCGTGCTCATGCTTTTCCTTGCCGGATTCAAAATGGTCGCCGCTGGCGGCAATGAAGAAATCATCACGCGACAGCGCAAAATGATTACTTGGATTTTCATGGGTCTCTCGACGGTTTTGATCTCCGAGACTTTCGTGAATATCTTCATGCCGGATCGTGGCGGCAAAATTATTTTTAATTCTATGACTGCCATCGGCAGCTTTTCGAAGCAACTCGGCGGGTTCACCAATTTCATTTTGACTTTCAGCTCGGCGCTCGCTGTGCTCGCGCTCATTGTCGGCGCGCTCTACATCTCGACAGCTTTTGCGAATCCCGAGCAAGTCGAAAAAGGCAAAAAGATTTTGCTCGCTGCTTGTCTCGGACTCGTCGTCACCATCTCAGCCTACGCGCTCGTCAATACTGTTCTCACGAGTGGCGAAAAATCAACTAGCATCTCAGTTTCAATCTAAGAATGACCACTAAAAAAAAGTCGTCGCTTTTTACGATTCGCCGCATCGCGAATCGCAATCCGCGTTTGCCGCGCCTCTACCGCGCTGCGCGCCAAAAAATTTGGCGCTTGGCGGTCGTGGTTTTCCTAGCTGTCGCCGGTGTGGCGAGTTTATTTTTTTTCGAAAGCAATTTCACGAGCGCGAATTTCAATTCACAGCTCCTCGCGGCCGATGCCTCAGTACTGGGTTCCGGGTTCGAGAATATCACTGGATTTAGCGGTGAAGCGACTAACCCAAGCCTGACGAATCAAGGTGGTGAATTTGCAGATGCCGGAACTGGCGGAACAATTAATGCTGTTCTTTATAATGTCAAAGATTATTTCAAATACATCGCAGGCAGCGGAGCCGTGCTCTTCATGATCATTGCCGCAACTCAAATCGTCCTGGCACAAAGCGAGGAAAGCATCAAAAAAGGCAAGCAAAATTTAATCTGGAGCATCGTCGCACTTGTTTTAATTTTTGCAGTCGATTCAGTCATCGTCACTTTTTTCGAAGGCGGCGGTTATGGTCCTCAGCAAAGCTTGGTCACGGTGGACGAAGCCGGCAATGCCACCGCGACGGCAAGTCTGTTCAGCAATATCTCGCTCTATTTCAAAGCTAACGCGCGCATCATTTTCAGCTACCTCAAAACACTCATCGGCTCGGCCGCAATTTTGTTTATTGTTTTTGCCGGCGTGCAGATGGTGACGGCTGGCGGCAGCGAAGAAAAAATCGAGAAGGAGAAAAAATATCTGATGCACATCCTGACAGCCTTCGTCACGGTTTTGTTGCTCGATACGATGATCTTTACTTTTATTTACCCTGATAGCACCTCCGGTGCCGCAGATCCGATTTGCGTAGAATTCATGAATTATGTGCAAAACGACACGCTCAATAACAACTCCTCGCTCGGCGGCATGGTCAATGACATTGCTTCGCTCGGAGATCTGAAAAACAGCTTCAGCTCGATTGGGGGCATAATGGACGGCCTAAGAAAAATCGAGAATGTGGCGGAGACGGTCTCCACCATGGGCGGCTCGACTGGACTCGCCCGAAATTACGGCATCACGGTGGTGGAGCTGACAGCGCGAATCAGTGCCTGCCGAACGGCAGCGCGACTCGGACTAGTCGGGACGAATCAGATTATCGGCATCGTGCGCTTTTTCGAAACCTTCGTAGGCGCAATCGCAGTCTTCTTCATGGTCTACTCGGGCACGGCTATCATCGCCTCGATGGGCAATGAGGAGATTATTAAAAAGCACAAGACAACTCTGCTCTGGAGCATCGCTGGTCTCATCATCGTCATGCTCTCGAATCTGGTCGTCACGCAATTCTTCTTCATCGTCGATCCAGAGACCGGACAAAGTAGTGTCGCGGCTTTGAATGGCGTGAATATGCTCTCAGGTGTGACTAATTTCATCGCTAGTTTCGTCGGCATCTTCTCGGTAATTTCCATCGTCGTCGCCGGAACGATGTGGGTGGCGAATTTCGGTAATGACGACCTCGTCGGTAAGGCTAAGAAAATTATTTTCAATGCAATCATCGGCGTCATACTCTCTGTCTCGGCTTACGCGATCGTGCATACAATCACAGGCGCAGATTCACAAGGTGGAACCGGAACAAGTATCGGAATATCAATCTGATGTCCAGTCAAGCAACTTCGTTTGATTAGAAAGAGTAGAAGTGCTAAAATTACCAGATTTAAAACTTGTCCTTACTAAACTTGTCCTCGAGAAATCGGGGGAGTGGGGAACAAAAAATTTAAATCAAAAATTAACCCCCATAAAATGCTCAAAACAAAAACTACTCGCACCACAAAACGCGCTCACTTCTCGGTTCGCGCAATTCGCAATGCGAATCCGCGCCAGTTCCGCGCACACCGCGCAGGCAGCGTGCTCGCCCGCATCTTCTCGTTTTAATTTAAAACGGGAGGTGCAGGGTTAATTCTTTAGCCAAAATGCCCCCGAAAACAAACAACAAACTTCGTCGTTCGCGTCCGGCGGTACGATTCACCGTCCGCCGGATTGCCAACAAAAATCCGCACAACGCCCGCGCGCTGCGGCAGTTTCGCCGCAAACTCACGCGCATCACGGCGGGATTAATCGTATTTGGAATATGTGTCAGCGGGGTATTTTTGGTCGGAAAAAAATTGAGCAGCGACATCCTCGATGCCAACAACGAAATAAACTCAACTTGCGCTGCAATTGAACTCAACACAAATTTTCACAAATTGACGAAACAAATGGCTGAGCTCTCGCGCGAATTTCCTGAGCTAATTGAAAATCTCAATTTTTGCGGAGAGGGGAGCTGTGCCGCCGAAGACCAGGCCTATGCTAATGAAAATAAAATTTGGCAGCTTGAAAAAAACTTCACAATATTAAAAACAAGCTATGAACGCTCGCTGCAAGAATTCACAACTGAACTCGCCCAAAAAGAGGATGACCTGCTTTTTTGCGCCAGCGGAACCAGCTGCCAAGCGGCAGAAGACGCACTGAGTACCGCACGCGCATGTGAAAAAGAATTTAAAACCAGCACGCTACTTTTTGGCACCCGCACAAATGTCGAAAACGAATATTCTGTCGTGACGGATAAAGGCAAGCGCGATTCAGCCATAACTTATGTCAAAAAAATAATGCAAGATATTTTCAAGAACCAAGATCGTGCAACCAAAAATAAGACTGATTACGCTAAGTGCGTCCAAGCGAGAGATGCGAGTGTTTGCCAAAAATATTTACAAAATTCGAATGACTCGGAAGAAAAAATTACCTCCGCAATCATCGAACTCGGCAGATTGCAAATTGACATTCAGGACACACTGAAAGTGCTCGAAAAAGACATCATCGCGCTCGAAATCGGTCATACCGACGCAGAAAATTTTCAGGCGAACGAAGGCCTCGGTTGGTGCACCCAAGAACTATACGACAAAAAGAATGTTTTGCTGACAAAAATTACCAGCTCCACGACCCAAAAATTACTTTATGAACTTGCACTCAAAGATTTAAGCGCTCGCAAAGTCACATTGCAGGCAGGCCTGCAATCCGAGCTAGAAATCGCTGCGATGCACGCTGCAGCAGAAAAATCTGCTGCGGAACAAGCACTCGCTGATGCTGCTGCTGCAGCGGCTTCAGCAATCAAACGCGTGCAAGCCGAAATAATTTTTGGATTTTGGACATCAGTCCGCAACACTTTTTAAATTATGCAATTTAAAAATAAATTTCGCACTAATAAAAAACTACTCTCTGCTCTCGGATTTACAATCCTGGCGGCATTAATTTTCATCAGCGGCGGAGCAAAAAACCGTGTGCGTGCGGACGATTTTTCACCGACGATTAGCGCACTTGGACAAATTCAGGTCGAAGCGGAAAATGTCCGGACTGCACGCAACAATTATTTCACAGCAATCGGTAAAGAAAATGGTGGCGCCTATGATCAATATGTTGAAAGTGCAAATTGTCAGGATAATCTCGATCTCCGACTAACCGGTCTAAAAAATTTAAGGAATGACTTACAGCGCCTGAGCGGCGAGATCGTGCTCCGCGAACGAGAAAATCAGTCTTTATTTCCGAAGGGTTCGATTGCGGTTGTAGTTGACTCAATTAAAAATGCGATTGAGCCATTTCTCTTAGTGAGCCCAAGCCAATCTGGTGGAGCCATTGAGCCCTGGGACCCTTGGAATTCGGACTCGGATGAGACGACTAATCCTTGGGATCCTTGGCATTTGAATCAAAATGGAGAAGTAATCTCAACAACGACTGAGCCCTGGGACCCTTGGAGTTCTGAATCAGATGATACGACTAGTCCCTGGAATCCGTGGAATTTGAGCCCAGAAGGAACGACTATCATAAATGCCACCCAATCAGGCTTGATCGAAACTGAGCTGGAGAAAATCGAGGCTGCGGTGAAGAACGACAACACGACGGCGGCAGCGAGTATTCGAACGAATGTCACGGCGATTCGCAGCAACCTGAAATCCAGTAATCCGAATGCAACCGTGGTCCTGGCTGAACTGACCAAGATGGAAGGTCAGCTGACCGGACTACTGACGAATTCGGAACGCACGCTCGTCGCGGCGAGCATCAAGCAAATTCGCAGTATCGTCGGTACTTCGGCAGTGACGAACACTACGACTATCATAAATGCCACCCAATCAGGCTTGATTGAAACTGAGCTGGAGAAAATCGAGGCTGCGGTGAAAGGTGACAACACGACGGCGGCAGCGAGCATTCGCACGAATGTCACGGCGATTCGCAGCAATCTGAAATCCAGCAGTCCGAGTGCGGCTGTGATCCTAGCTGAACTAACGAAAATGGATGGTCAAGTTCCCGGCTTGTTGACGAATTCGGAGCGCACTCTCGTCACCGCAAGCATCAAGCAAATTCGCAATATCGTGGGTACTTCTGCTGGAGCGGACACGACTCAGGGCGGCTTGATCGAAACTGAGCTGGATAAAATCGAGACTGCAATAAAAGGTGACAACACGACGGCGGCAGCGAGCATTCGCACGAATGTCACGGCGATTCGCAGCAATCTGAAATCCAGTAATCCGAATGCAACCGTGGTCCTGGCTGAACTGACTAAGATGGAAGGTCAACTGACCGGCTTACTGACGAATTCGGAACGCACCCTCGTCGCGGCGAGCATCAAGCAAATTCGCAGCATCGTGGGTACTTCTGCCGGAGCGGACACGACTCAGGGCGGCTTGATCGAAAAAGAGCTGGAGAAAATTGAGGCTGCGGTGAAGAACGACAACACGACGGCGGCAGCGAGCATTCGCACGAGCGTCACGGCGATTCGCAGCAATCTGAAATCCAGTAATCCGAACGCAACCGTAGTCCTGGCTGAACTGACTAAGATGGAAGGTCAACTGACCGGCTTACTGACGAATTCGGAACGCACCCTCGTCGCGGCGAGCATCAAGCAA